>JBOGJW010000231.1:0-4105 GCA_050745245.1 Terriglobia bacterium
CCTACGAGCACAGTGGCTCGACGCAGCGCATGGCCGTGAGCGATGGCTTTGCGGAAGTGCTTCCCGGGCGCATCATCGTTCTCGCGCGGACGGCGGAGCGCGGCGGGGAAATCGACGTGGCTCGCGCGCGCAGCGCGAGAGAGCGCGCTGAAGAACAGTTGAAGCGCCCTCCCGATGCGCTGCCGGAAGAGGAACGCACTGAAGCGCAAGCCGCCTCGGAGCGCGCCAAGGCCCGCCTGGATGCAGCGGAGATGGGTCCGTCGCCTGGCATCTGAGGCCCAATCCGCGGTTCCGCGATTGATGGGAATGAAACCTCAGAAGCTTCGAATGTACACTGCCACCTGGTGCCCCGATTGCACCCGCGCCAAGCAGTTCCTCGCCGCGCACGGCCTCGCTTTTGAAGAAATCAACATAGAAAAGACGGAGGGCGCGGCGGAATTTGTGATCGCCGCAAACCACGGCAAGCGGCGCGTCCCCACGTTCGAAATCGATGGCCGCACGTTCTACTGCTCTCCTTACGACCCCGAAAAGCTAAAGCGCGAACTGAAGCT
Source organism: Terriglobia bacterium (assembly GCA_050745245.1). Lineage (GTDB taxonomy): Bacteria > Acidobacteriota > Terriglobia > UBA7540 > UBA7540 > RH2-MAG17b. The sequence continues at coordinate 552 of JBOGJW010000231.1, forward strand.
CGACTGATCCGCTCGTGCGCCAGCAACCGCTGCGAAGCAATCTGGTAGCGGGGGGGAGGATCGAACTCCCGGCCTAGGGATTATGAGACCCTCGCTCTACCACTGAGCTACCCCGCCAGTTGTCTGAGCGGCGCGGACAAGCAGGTCCTTCGCTGCGCTCAGGATGACACGTTCTTTGCTTTTGGCTCTCCCGCGCTGCGCTACATATCGCGGCGCGAGCCGGGTGAGGGGCGCTGGTCGAAATTTCCATAGCAGGATGACAGCAAATTTCAAGGTGAGCGCTGCCCGGTCAGACGCCGGTGATCTTCCTCAGGTACTGGCGGTCATGGCGAAGGATCGCCTCCCGGTGGGGAAGCGGCCTAGGATAGTTGCCATCTTCTTCCATCTCGAGCCAGCCTTCCCAGTCACTGTTCAGAAGCGGAGCGACCACGCCCTTGACGTTCACTTCACCGGTGCCCATCCGCACGTTCACGATTTTTCCTGAGGGTGTGAGTTTTGAGTCCTTCAGGTGATAGATGGCAATCCGGTGGAAGTGTTCCGCTGAAAACGCGGCAGGCTTGATGAGCCCCAGTACATGGCCCACGTCAAAGTTGAGCCACACCAGGTGAGGATCCGTATCCCGCAGCAGAAGGCTCATCTCGGTGGGATGGCCCTCGAACTCCACATGATGGTTGTGATAACAGAGCTTCACGCCTTCGGACCTCACAACCCTGCCGAGCAGGTTCAGGCTGTCGGTCCACACGCGCGCGGCATTAAGGTCGAGTTTGCCGCCCGGGCGAGGCAGCTTCCCATCGCTGATGATGATATAGTGCGCGCCCATCTGCGCGCTCACGCCCGCTACGCGCCGCAGTCGCTCAATCTCACCCGGAACTTTGGACCGGTCATACAGCGCGGAGCCGTTGTGAAGAGCGATGAGCTCGACGTGGCGCGATTCGAAATCCTTCCGGCACTTCGCGGCTTGCGAGAAGTAGGGCTGAAGGCTCCTGACGTTGGTCTCGAAGCCGGTATATTGGAGCCGGGCAAGGATGTCAAGAATGTGCAGGAGCTCGTCGTAGCTCTGGATCGGCACGCCCCAGGCGTTCGTCTGCACACCAAAGTGCAGGCGTTCCTTTCGCGGCCGCGCCGACGCTTGCCCCCAAGCGGCCGTCGAGGCCAGAAGCACGCCTGAAGCAGATTTGATTAGTTCGCGACGGTTGAGTTTCAAGGTGTGGCTGCCCCCTGGAGGGAAATTGTGGCGGCGATTGGGACCGCCGCTAAGCCATCGTCGTAATTCCCGCAACACCTCAACGGGTTGCTGAAAAACCCTGCTCGAACGGCGTAGCGGCGATTTTACATCGCCATTCGTCCAGTATTTTCAACCGCCACATGGCAGCATAAAGCCGCCGCTACACTTTTTTTAGCAACTTGCTAAGCTAAGACGCGGCGTGCTCGCACCCCGGAAAGCTGGGGAAGAAGTAAGTTCCGTTCCAGCCAAGCTCCTTCATTCCGGGCTCGGAAGAGTAATAGGCCTTGCTGATCCAGCCTTTTAAATTTTCGAAGTGCTCGTGCAGCAGGCGCGCGGGCGGCTGCGCCTGGAACGCAGAGACGACCGGTGGCGTCACTTCGCTTTCGGGGGGCTTTTCAGAAGAGGACGTCGAAGCGATCACCAGCAGCTCGTTCTGGCGCGCCTCTGTGAGATCGCTGAACGGGGCGCCAAACCTCTCTAGCGAAGCTGCGTCCATCGCCGAGAGCGAGCCGATGAACTTCTCCTGGTTCTGCCGCGTATCCACGCTGAGCAGGAGGTCGATGAACTCGGTCACGCGAGCCTTGCCGGAGCCGGGAATGATCCGCTCGGCCAGCAATGAAAGCGTCCGGCTCTGGTGGGGGTCCAGGAACAGAGGAGTCCAGCCAGCCGCGCCCGCGTTACGTTCTACAGCTTCGGATTTGCCGGGCGCGTTCGGGTGCGCCGAGGTAGGATATGCCGAAGCCAAGGCAGGGATCGCCAGCCCGCTCGCGGCTCCGCCGATGAGCCTGTGCACCATCTGGCGCCGGCTCATTCCGTGTCGATCGGCCGGTTGCCGAGTCTCAAAAGGTTGTGTTTTGTCGCTCATTTTATCCACCCATGCGCCCGGCGAGAGCGATAGCCGCGGTCAGCTCGTTTCGTCGCTTGACCTTGGCTCGCAACCGACCGTGAACGGCCGGTGTTCAGAAAAGCACTGACCGTGGTTACCTCTCGCGGGGCGCCGCCGAGATGTCCCATGTCATCCACTGTAAGCATAACACCGTCAGAGCCAGGCTGATCACTGATGCCGAGCAGTCTTCTCCCTGGGCGCCCAGGCCTCGCGAAAGAAGCGCAGCCAATTGCCGTGCATTATGCTCTCGACGTCAGCTTGCGCGTAGCCCCTTTGCCGCAAGATTTCGGTAATTTTTTGCAGGTCAGCAATGGTGTCGAGGTCGCTCGGGCACTGCTCGGTGCCAAAGCCTCCATCGAGGTCGCTCCCGATGGCGGAATGGCGCGCGTTCCCGGCGAGCTGGCAGACGTGGTCGATGTGATTCACAATCGTCTCGATCGTCACCGAGACGTTGGAGGTCTCGCCCCTGACCCAGCCGGGAAAAAGCATCCAGGCGTCGCAAACGGCGCCGATCACGGCTCCCCGCTGAATGAGATATCGAAGCTGCTCGTCGCCGAACTGACGGTCCCCGGGCACGAGCGAACGGCAGTTATTATGACTGGCAAGCACCGGACCGTGGAACTTCTCTACCGCCTGCCAGAAGCTCTCATCCGCCAGATGAGTGACGTCCAGAATGACGCCAAGCTCCTCCATCGCCCGGAGCAGGTCAAAGCCCCGCGACGTGAGTCCGCCGCTTGTGCCGGTGCCGTGAGCGTAGGCGCCAACTCCGAAATGAGCAAGGCCAATCGCCCGTAAGCCGTCCTCCCACCACTGCGCCAACTGGCCAGGGGCCACGATGGGATCGGCGCCCTCCATGCTCAGGATGAACCCCAGCGGACCGCTTTCGCGGCCGCCGTTCTCCCAGCGCGCCAGGTGATCTTCAAGCGCTCCCAAGTCTCGGAGCATGTGCACGCGTCCTTGCGACTCCATCACGCGGTAGTAGGCCAGCTGGCCTTGCGCCGCCGCATAGGCGATCTCCTGCGTCCTGTGGTCCAGTTTTTCATCGCCCGCACCCCCAGCGCGCGCGAGCACGGTGGCCACACAGACCGCTACCTCCGCCTTCCGCAGCTCGGGAAAGGTGACGGTATTGGTTCCGCGTGCGGGGCCCGCCATATTGCGCTCGGCGGCGCGGGTCTCGGCGACGCTCCTGGTGAGGTCGCGATTCCAGCGCACGGCGCTCCAGGCGAGGTCAAGATGGGAGTCGATGATCAGCATTGCGTCCTGTTCGCATTTCCGATTTGTGATTCGAAAAGCCTCACGCCAAGGCGCGAAGGTACGCGAATCCACTTTGCGCTTCTTATTATAAGTCGCTATCAAGATGAGACTAATAATGTTACAATTGATGCATGCCAAGACCTCGACAGATCGATTGGAAACTCGTCTCGAAAGCGCAAGCCATAGTTC
>JBOGJW010000232.1:0-4040 GCA_050745245.1 Terriglobia bacterium
GCGGTCGAGAGAGGCAATCTCAAAGAAGCGTACGAGGTAATGCCTCAGTTTCGGGCGCGGATGTAGCGGCGGGCTTATCCCGCCATCCAAAAATGGCGGCGTAAAGCCGCCTCTACGCGCCTGAAACTGAGGCGTTACGGTACGAGTGGTATACGCGGGCCGTCGAGCTGCGTCCCGACGACGTGGATGCAAGTCTTGGCCTCGCGAAGGTTTTGATGTCAATGGGTCAGATGCGAAAGGCCGAGGCGCTTCTCGAGCGCGCCATTCAGCTTGATCCCACCAGCGACGTGGCACATTTCCGCCTGAGCACCATCTATCGGCGGACCGGGCGCCGCGCCGACGCCCAACGCGAGCTTCGGCAATACCAAAAACACAAGGCTTTGAAGGAGAACCTGCGGGAGCTATCCCATACGCTCCGGGTGCAGCCCGCCAAGGAAGAGGCCGGCGAGGGTGAGGGCAACCAAGACTACTACATCGTTTTGATAGTTGTTTATATTATGGAGTTTGATGGTCATGTCTTTTCGAATCAGATAATTGTGACCCCAGCGGAAGCGGCGTAAAGGCCACCGTTAATTCAAGGAACTATCTGTACGATGTACTAGCGTCGATCGTCTTTTGAGAGTCCGCCACGACCCAAGCCACGCCCTCGATGCCAACTCGTCCAGCGAGCGCTGCGCGCAGCAGCCTTTCACAAGGATTTCCCACGCCAGATTCTCGCGGTGGATACGGCGGATCGTCTGCCGGATCTCATCATCAGCCGCAGCCCTAGCCCTGCGCGCGTTCAGGATCGGATTTCTCTCCGGCGGCGCTTTCCAGTCAAATAATTGAAAGGATTGGGGTGAGCGACGGGATTCGAACCCGCGACGTCCAGATCCACAGTCTGGCGCTCTACCAAGCTGAGCTACGCTCACCACGGCGGATAAGCCCTGTTCTCACTTGTAGCATCGCGGGAAAGAGAGTGTCAACGCGGGCTTCCCCCCAGGGGGTGCGCGACTTGGAAATGGCATCTGGCGAGTTTTCTTTTTTTGTGGCATTACTCTGAGCGTATATACACGTACAGAGAGGAGAATTTCGCTTATGCCTGATGATCTCGCAACTTTGGAAGCCGAACGCTCCAAGCGGCTGGAAGGGTTCCTCAGCTTGGGCGATCTTCGGCCCGGTTCCATTACGGCCGTGACCACGCTCGCCAGCATCTGTGGGAGCTGGCTCGCAGGCTGTACCCCAATGACGAAAGGAAACAGAAGGGCTGGATGAAAGTTCATCAGAAACGCCTGCTGGAGCAGGGGAAAATCGAAAGGCTGGCGGCGTCGCGTGCGCCGCTTTGTCGATCAGGGCCCGGAGCTGGTGCAATTTTTCTTCAAGCAGCAAGAGCTGTTCCTCGCGCGCTCAGCGCCGGGTTCGGATCAATTCTAGCAACTGCCCGCGGCAAAGCAAACTTCGGTTAAAATGGCCGATTGAGGCATGCCCAGCGAACGCACCGATTTCATGCGCCGCCTCGGGGCAGGCGCGTTGCGCGCTTCCGCACCATTGCTGCTTCTCGCCATTCAGATCATTCCGCTCCGGGTGATGGCTCAGCAGCCGTGCTCGGTTCCGCGCCAGTTTCAAAATCCCCAGACCACGCTCACACTGCGGGCCAACTCGCAAGAGAAGATCGGGAGCGTTTACCGTCTGCGCGGAAACGTTTCGGCAACGTACCGCGACATGCGCCTGCGGGCGGATTCCGTTACGTTCGACGATTCGACCGGCGAGCTGGACGCCCGAGGCCACGTGATTTTTGACGACACTCGAGGCCACCTCGAGGCCGGTGAAGCCCATTACAACATCTACACGGATCGCGGGTGGTTTTCGCACGCACGCGGTTATGTGCGCTACGCGCCCTCCAAATCGCGCCGCCGCGCTGCGCCGGCGACGGGCGTCCCGGCGGCGTTCTTCGTTCGCGCCCAGGAGATCACGCGCGTAAACGAGGACACCTTCACGCTCAATCAAGGCCGGCTCAGCTCCTGCGAGAAGGAGGATCACGGACTGGCGTTTGCCGTGGGCAGCGCCAAGCTGCAAGTGGGCCAGCGCGTCACGGGCCACTCCGCCGTTTTCCGCTTTCTGGGAATCCCGGTATTCTACCTTCCGTTCGTCACCGTCTCGGCCTCGCGGCAGCCCCGGCAGAGCGGGTTTCTGCTGCCGCGCATCGGCCAGAGCACCCAAAAGGGTTTCATGCTGGGAGATGCTTTTTATTGGGCGATGAATCCGAGCGCGGACCTGCTGATTGGCCTTGAGGACTTCAGCCTGCGAGGGCTGGGCGTGAGCGGGCGGTTCCGCGCGCGGCCAAGCGCTTCCAGTACAATCTCCGCGGATTTTTTCGCCATCGACGACCATGCCAGCGGCAGACTGCGCCCCATTCGCTCCGCGGGAGGCAGTTTCGACGTGACCGGAGAATCCGATGATCTCGGTGATGGTTTCCGGGGCGTTGTGGATGCGGGCTACGTCAACTCGCTCGCGTTCCGCACCGCGTGGTCGGACAATTTCAACAACGCCGTCTTTTCCGAAGCCAGGCAGAGCGGATTCGCCACGAAGAGCTTCGACGCCTACAGCATTAATTTCTACGCCTCGCGCTACCAGGATTTCCTCTCTGCCACCCCGGTAAACGAACAGTCGATCATCATCCGGCAGGTTCCGCAGATCTCGTTTTCGGGCATCGACAAGCAGATTGGCAAGTCTCCGGTTTACTTCTCGTTTGATACTTCGATGGACGGAGTGGGCCGCTCCGAGCCGGGCTTCGCCACACCCACCCTGACGGGCCGGTTGGACCTTTTCCCGCGCGTGACGCTGCGCTCGCGGCCGTTCTGGGGTTTTCATCTCACGCCGACGCTGGGAGTGCGCGAAACGTATTACACGGATAGCCTCAAACCAGACCACGCCGGGATCAATCGCTTTCTTGGCGAATTCAGCCTCGACCTCCGGCCCCCATCCTTCGAAAAGGTTTTTTCGGGCACGCTTTTCGGGCGCCGCTTCAAGCACGTGATCGAGCCGGATATCCAGTACCAGGTGGTGAAGGCCGCCGACCCGCAAAATATCTTTGACGTGATTCGATACGACGACACCGATATTCTGACCGAGGATAACGAAATCCAGTTCTCCCTGACGAACGCCATCCTCGACCGCAAGGCCTCGCCGGGCGCCACAGGCTCCGCGAGCGAGCTCATTTCCTGGACCCTCACCCAGAAGTATTTCTTCGATCCGACGTTCGGCGGGACCGTACAGCCGGGGAGCCGCGTGGCCATTGAGCCCGCGCTTGCGCTTACTGGATTTGCGTTCCCGGAAGGCCGCAGCTTGTCCCCGCTCGATTCGGTACTGAAGTTTTCACCGACCCCAACGTTCGATACCGAGCTGCGCGCGGATGTCGATCCGCAAGGCGGCGGTCTGCTCGATGCCGGCATTACCGCGCGCGCCCAAAGTCATACCCTGGATATCGCCTTTACAGACTTCTTCGTCAATCACACCCTGATCCTGCCCGCGCCTATCGCGCCCGCAATCCCGGTGACTTCGCTCCCGACCTTTCATCTTCTCAATTTGACTGCGAGCCATGGCGACGCGAGCCATAAAGGGCTCACCGAAGCGTTTCGCATTAACTACAACCTCTCGCAAAACATCGTGGAGGACTTCATCGGACAGGCAAGCTATAACTTCGGCTGCTTCGCCCTGAACGTGCAGCTTGAGCGCCTGAACCTGGGGCCGATCCGGAATGAGAACCTCTTCCGGATCTCGATCACGGTGGGCAATATGGCCACCTTTGGCAGCCTCAAGCCGGCGCAGTTCCTCCAGCGCCAGCTCGGCCAGATTCCATAGCACGGACCTGAAAAACGCAGACGCGGGCCGCCCCATTCCTCCCACAGATTTTCTCCATCTCAGTTCAGCGTTGCACCTGAGCCGTTTCAAGAGCGGGCGTGAGGGCAAGGGTTTTCAGATGGCCTGAGAAGTGAAGCACTGCCGTCGGGTCCGGCGCGGGAACCGCCAAGGAGCTCCATCTTCGGCTCACATGGCTGAGG
>JBOGJW010000233.1:0-7936 GCA_050745245.1 Terriglobia bacterium
CGCTCCTGGTGAGGTCGCGATTCCAGCGCACGGCGCTCCAGGCGAGGTCAAGATGGGAGTCGATGATCAGCATTGCGTCCTGTTCGCATTTCCGATTCGTGATTCTAAAAGCCTCACGCAAAGGCGCGAAGACTCAAAGGTACGCGAATCCACTTTGCGCTTCTTAGCGCCTTGGCGTCTTTGCGAGAGGCTTTTAATTTTTTCACAGCTTCTCAGTCTCGGGCGCGCTTCTAGCGGCGGGTTTATCCCGCCACATTGCTGATGTAGCGGCGGGTTTATCCCGCCATGTCAAAATGGCGGCGTAAAGCCGCCTCTACTCGCCCCGAAACTGAGGCGTTACCCGCTACTCCTCAATCCGCTTGCAATCATCTCGTGCCAACCCTCAGAATATACACCTTGCCGCCTCGGCGCAGGCCGATTTCGCAGCTCGCATCCGCAGCATCATCGTCAGGCAGACCCCCCGCGCCCGTTTCTCCGCGGGCGGACATAGCCGGGTATCCGTTTGGGCGTAAAATCACTCACTGCAAAAAACGCGATCACCAACTACATGGGAGTGGCCGTGGCGATGGTGATCGGGTTTCTGATCGCCCCGTTCATCCTGCACCACCTCGGCGACGAAGCCTATGGGCTCTACTTCCTGATCCTGTCGCTGACCGGCTACTACGGTTTGCTGGACCTCGGCATCCGGTCTTCGGTGGTGAAGTATGTTGCCTCCTACAACGCCACGGGCGACCAGGAGGGCCTGAACCGGCTTATCAACACCACGCTGTTCTCCTACTCCGTGCTCGGGGCCTTCATCCTGGTGCTGACACTCGTCGGCTCCGCGTACGTTGACCATTTCTTCCGCATTTCCCCGGCGTTTCTGAGGACCGCGCGACTTCTGTTCGTGATCACCGGCGTCGGAATGGCCATCAACTTCCCCCTTGGAGTCTTCAGCGGGATCCTTGAAGGGTTGCAAAAGTTTTACCTGGTGAACCCCGTCTATATCACCGTTTACATGCTGCGCGCGGGCTTGGTTGTAATTTTTCTCGAGCGCGGCTATGGTCTTCTGACGCTCGCCTTGATCACCGTTGGCGTTTCCGCCATCGGGTACAACGTTGGCTGCGCCTTCCTTGCCGTGCGCGCCACGCGTATCGACTGGGGCTTTCGTTTCGTCAACAGGAAGTCTCTGCGCCTGGTGATCAATTACGGGCTCATCACTTTCGCGATCACACTGGCCGGAATTATCCGGGGGAGCGTCGATAATATCGTAATCGGAGTGTTTATCTCGTCCTCGGCGATTACATTCTACTCCATCGGAGCGAAACTCGTGGACTATCTGCCTCGGCTGGTGAGGCAGCTCTCGCATATTTTTATTCCTATCGCCAGTCACCTGGATGCTACCGCGGACGCCAGGCTGATCGAAAAGCTTTTTGTAGAGGGCAACCGCGCATGCGCTTTCATCGTGTTTCCGCTGGCCGCCATCCTGGTGATTATCGGCAAGCCGCTCATCGCGCTGTGGATGGGTCCCAAATACGTTTCGAGCAGTTATACCATCCTGATGATTCTGCTGGTCCCCACCGTCTTGTGGTTCTCTCAGAATGCGTCCACGCAGATTCTGTACGGTCTGAACCGGCATAAATGGATCGCTAAGATGCGCTTGGCCGACGCCATCGCCAGTCTCACGCTGTGCCTGCTGTTGGTGAAACCATTCGGAATCACGGGCGTTGCAGTCGGACTCTCCATTCCATGGGCGGTGGTCAGCATCTTCTTTTTCGCGCCCCACTTGTGTAAAATGTTCAATGCGCCGCTGCTGCGAACACTGTTACGGAGCTACGTGGTTCCCTTAGCATTAACGGCCCCTTTGGCCGTTATTCTTTATTCCTTCGAGCATTGGCTTCCCGCCGCGAAACTCTGGATTCTTGTGCTGCAGGCCGCGTGCGCGGGAGCTGTCTATTCCGCCGGGCTTCTGTGGTTGTTTTTCACGCACGAGGCGCTTGGCAGACAGATGCGGGTGCGGCTGGTAAGCAGGCTGAAAGCTGCCACCGGGCGATAGGAAAAGCAATCGAGCTTTTGGCATTCCATCCGGTACAGCTCTCCTCCCGCGCGCGTTGAAAGTTCCAAGGCTCTTTCCCGGATTATCTGGCAACGTTCACGGCCGAGGCGCGGAAAGCAAAGGACGACCATGATGTCAATGCGCTCGAACCGGCTGAAAACCTGGGTGTTTTCGCAAGACTTAACGCAGAAAGCTCTAAGGTCGCTTTGGCACTTCCGGAGCCATTACTTCGATTGGCGCCACGGCGTCGAAACAGCCGCCAAGACATCGTTCAATCATCTGAAGATTGACAGCAGCAACGCGCAGTACGGAGGCGGCCTTTATGAGGCTGTGGGAATCAAGGCGGCCCGGAATGCACTCAGGCTCGACATTGACCACAGGAAATACGCATTTGTTGATTTCGGTTCCGGCAAAGGGCGCGTGCTTCTGCTGGCTTCCGAGTACCCGTATCGCAGGATCATTGGAGTGGAATTTGCGGAAGAGCTTCACCAGGCCGCGCTGCGGAATATCCGCAAATACCGGAGCAGGCACCGGCGGTGCAGCGCGATCGAATCGATCCACGCGGATGCCGCCGAATTCCAGATCCCGGCGACGCCCCTGGTCCTTCATTTCTTCAATCCCTTTGGTCCACCGGTGATGAGCAGGGTTCTGGCCAATATCCAGGCCTCGCTGGAGAAGCTTCCGCGCGACGCGATTTTCATCTATCACACCCCGCGGCACGTCCAGCTTTTTGAGAGGCTGCCAAACGTTCGGCTCCTGACAGACGGTCCGTGGCTGAAGGTATACCGTATGCCCGGCCCGACGGAAGCGGGGTAGCGCGGCGCGGCCTCGCTGCCGCCGAGAAACGCGCTGTCATTCTGAGGAGATCGCCGTGGCGACCGACGAAGAACCCCTGTTTTTTTGGAAGCCAAGCGAAATACCAGGATTCTTCGCTCGCGCTCAGCATGACAGGCTCCGAAATGTTTGCTGAAAAAATTTGATACTGCGTTATCGCATTGTAGCGCGCCGCCAGGCCCTCGTCGCCACTACCGCTTTGACTCGCCGAGCCCAAGACTTGCCCACATTGCGCTCACCCGCTCGCGCGTACTCTCATCCATCTTGATCTCATCCGGCCACGGCCGGGTGAAGCCCTCGCCGGGCCATTTGTGCGTCGCGTCCACGCCCATTTTCGAGCCGAAGCACGGCAGGCGCGAGGCGTGCTCGAGCTGGTCTACCGGGCCGAGCATGAATTGGATGTCTCGCTCGGGGTCGATGTGGTTCAGAGCCTTCCACGCGACTTCGCGCAGGTTGTGAACGTCAACGTCCGAATCCACCACCAGGAGGCACTTGGTGAACATCGCGCCCGGAAGCCCCCAGATGGCGTTCATCACCTTCCGCGCGTGCCCCGGGTAACTTTTGCGGATGGAGACGATCATCAGGTTGTGGAACACGCCCTCAGCGGGCATGTGCATCTCCACCACCTCGGGCAACTGCTTGCGCATCAGGGGCAGAAAAATACGCTCGACGGCGTAGCCCATCCAGTAATCTTCCATAGGCGGCGGGCCGACGATTGTTGAGACATACACCGAGTCCTTGCGGCGCGTTACGCAGGTGAGGTGAAAGGCTGGAAAGCGCTCCGCGAGCGAGTAGTATCCGGTGTGGTCCCCGAACGGCCCTTCGGTACGAAGATCATCGAGGTCGACATAGCCCTCAAGCACGATCTCGGCGTGCGCCGGAACCTCAAGGTCTACCGTCTCGCATTTGACGAGCTCCACCGGCTCCTGCCGCAGGAATCCGGCGAACATGAACTCGTCAACATCCTCGGGCAGCGGAAAAACGGCGGAGAGCATGGTGGCTGGATCGGCGCCAATCGCCACTGCCACCTCCATGCGCCGCCCGCGCCCCTGGCGGTCCAGCCAGCGGAAATGCTCAGCGCCGCCCTTGTGAACCTGCCAGTGCATCGCGGTGGTGCGCTCGTCATAGACCTGCATGCGATAGCAGCCCACATTCCGGCGGCCGGTTTTCGGGCTGCGCGTGATGACCATCGGCAGGGTGATGAAGCGCCCTCCGTCTTGCGGCCAGCAACGCATAATGGGAAATTGCGCCAGCGAAAAAGCATCCCGCTCGACGACGTCTTTTACCGGACCATCCTTTACGGTCTTCGGAATAAATGAGCCAAGCTCGGCCAAGCGGGGCAGCATCTTCAGCTTCCCGAGCAGGCCCTCAGGAGGTTCCATTTCCAGGAGGTTTTCGATCCGGTGCGCGATTTCTTCAATGGAATCGACCCCCAGGGCCAATTCAAGTCTCCTCTTCGTCCCGAATGCGTTGATGAGCACAGGAATGGAGTAGTCCATGCTATCGTGTGCGGAGCGCGGATGCTCGAACAGCAGCGCAGGGCCGCCGGCCTTGGAAACCCGGTTGGTGATTTCGGTGATCTCGAGGTCAACGTCGACCGGGCTCTTGATGCGCTTGAGCTGTTTGTCGCGCTCGATGCGGGCAATGAATTCGCGGAGGTTTTTGTAGGCCATGTTGGAAAGCCGCCTGCGCGGCGCGCTGCTGCGATGGTACGGTAAGAACGCCCGCCCGCTTCCGTGGCGGCAGACGCGGGATGCTTACGCCATCTGGGTTTCGGAGGTGATGCTCCAGCAAACTCAGGTAACGGCCGTGATTCCCTATTACCGGCGCTTGCTGCGCGCCTTTCCGGACGTCCATGCGCTTGCGCGGGCGCGGTTCGAGGACGTCGCCAAGTTGTGGTCCGGCCTGGGATACTACCGCCGCGCCCGCCACCTGCACGATGCCGCCAAAGAGATTAGCGCGAGCTTCGGTGGCAGCTTCCCGCTGGATTACGCGCACGCGCGAACGCTGCCCGGCGTGGGACATTACACGGCTTGCGCCGTCCTCAGCATGGCCTATCAGGTCCCGCTGCCGGCGCTCGACGGCAACGCGGCGCGGATTGTGGCCCGGCTGAACCGCTGGCGGGGTAATCTTCAGGACGCGGATTTTCGCGGGCGCGTTGAGCTGCACCTAAGCCGATTGCTGGCGCCCCGGCGCCCGGGCGACTTCAATCAGGCCATGATGGAACTCGGGCAGACGCTCTGCTTGCCGCGAGCGCCGCGATGTCCCCAGTGCCCGCTGCGCAAAGGATGCAAAGCTTTCAAGACGGGCAAGCCGGAGAATTATCCGGTGCCGCGAGCGAGGCGCCGCGCTGAAGTCAGATGGCTCGCCGCGGCGGTGATTCAGCGGGGGAGCCGCGTGGGCCTCGTCCGGGGGTTGGACGAGGGCTTGCTCAACGACCTTTGGAACTTCCCGGCCGCCTTTGGGGCATCATGCGAACAAGCGGCCGGGAACTTACAATCCAGGCTGGGGGCGGGCGCGGCGCGATCCGTCTCCCTGGGTGCTCCGATTGGCGCCCTCGATCACAAGATCACCTTCCGCTCAATTCACGTGACGCTTTACCGCGTTGATGCGAGCGCCGTGGCGGACCGGCTGCGCTGGTTCCCGCTTGAGAAGATCGATCGCGCGGCGGTGTCGCAACTCGCGCGCAAAATCACCCGCGCGCTCCGTGAAAGTGGCGCGACATCCCTTCAGCGTGGAAATAACCGCCGTTGCTCCCCCTTGGACCCCCACTTTCGCGGGGGTGACAAAGGATGTCATTCCCGCGTAAGCGGGAATCCAGCTTTCATGCAGTGTGGCGAGCCGGCGCTCCGAGCGCCGCTACAGTGACGCGGGCGCTGCCCTACGCCCCCGTGAAGTGCGTGCTCAGCTCCATGTCGCCCCAGTGGATCACCACCTCGCCGGTGTTGCTGCCCCGTTGCTCCAGGCGGATGACCAGCATTTGGGCATCGCTCGAAACCTTGCTCTCGTGCAGCGGCACGAAGGCAAAATCGAGGCTGGCGTCGTGCTTTAGCCCCCACTGGCCATGCTGCTTATTGAATACCAGGTTCCAGGAGCTATCGCTCTTTCGCTGCGCAAACAGGCTGTAGACGCCCTTGGGGACCGTCACGTCACCAAATTTCAGGTCCGTATCGGTGGTGAAAGTCGTCGAGGAGTTCGCACCGAGCCGCCAGAAGCCGTTGCCGGGCGCCAGCTTTCCCTTCAGCAATTCCTGCACGTTGCGGCCGTGGAGCGAAGGCCGGCCGTAGTCGATCGAAACCGTCTGGCCATTGATGCTGATCTTGGTGAGGCCGCGCCCACCGTGCTGCGCCAAAGCTACGCCTCCCAGGGCGATGACCGTCGCCACGGTTAAAATCGCAATCGCATAGCGTCTCATAGCACTCTCCTTCTGAAGATTTTATGGACCCCGCGGATCATGTCTCAGCTTCGGCGCGGATGTGGCGACGGGTTTACCCCGCCATGTAAATGGCGGCATAAAGCCGCCTCTACGAGCCCGAAGCTGAGGCATGATCTCGGCAGCGTGAGGATTATACCGCTTACTTCAATGCCTGCTCAAGCGCCTGCGAGGCCTCGTGAATTAGTTGCGTCTCCTGGTCGATTGCCGCGGCGGTCTTCTGGATTGCCGCGTTGGCTTGCTGCCAGTTCTTCAGCGCGATCTCCTGGCGCACGGCGGGCAGGGTGCGCGCGTCATAGCCTGTGAAGATGCCGGGGCCGTAGAGCGAATTCTTGTACCACGGACGACCGGGCAGTCCGCCCTGCATGGCAAGCGCCTGCTCGCTGCGCCGCAGGACATCGTTCACGCGAGCCATCGAGTCGCGGTCGAGCGCGGCGCCGCCCTCCGCCTCCGCCTGGGCCACAAGCTTGTGATAATCGCTCGCCGCCTTTGCCAGGCGCGCAGCGGCGTTGCTGAGGCTCGCAAAATTCAGGTAGGGAGGCGAGGGCCGCAGCACGGGCGATGGGAGGTGCTCGTCCGGGTCGGCTGTGGCGCGGAAAACTCCCTCCGAAATCTGGAGGTCGTGCTCACGCGCTTCGCTCCGGCCGCTCCTCACCACTGATTGCGCGTCCTTAACATAAGATCGCACGGCCCGTGCGAGGTCCTCGAAGTCTATAGGAAGGAGCGGGGCATTGGCGAGCCGCATCATCGCGGTTCCGTCCATCTGTGCGAGCGCGCGGCCGTATTCGAAAGTGGGATCGCCGAAATGCGAATACCAGTAGAAATCGTCATAAATCGAGTGGTAGATCCCGGCGCCGCCGCTGCCCTCGCCGCCGAAGCTGAGGACCAGCGTGGGGATGCCCACATGATCTAAAAAAGCAGAATAATCAGATCCTGAGCCGAGCACGCCGAGTTTGAGCTCGCCGCCACGGCGTAACTCGTCCCGCTCGCCTTGGCTGCTCGCGCGCGCGATGAGCCGCAGCCGAAGCCGTTGTTCCACCGAGATGTGCTTCTCGGGGTCGGTGATGTCCGCAGCCACTCCGTTAACGAACTTCTGCAGCGTTGGCGAGCCTGACGCGCCGAGATACCCGCGCATGTTCATATCGGAATTGATGTAGGCGACGGCGTGCTGCCGCAGCTCCGCGGTGTGCTCTTCCGCCCATTCCGTCGAGCCAATCAAGCCCTCTTCCTCGGCGTCCCAGGCACAGTAGATGATCGTGCGCCGGGGCTTCCAACCCTCTTTCACCAGCTCCCCCAGCGCGCGCGCGCCCTCCAGCATCCCGGTGAGGCCGGAGATCGGATCGGCCGATCCGTTCACCCATCCGTCGTGATGATTTCCGCGGATGACCCATTCGTCTCCCTCAGACGAGCCGGGAATGCGGGCGATCACGTCATAGATCGGCCTTACGTCCCAGTTTGAAGTCAGTTTCAGGTTCACCCGAGCCGGGCCGGGACCAATGTGATAAGTGATGGGTAAGGCTCCGCGCCAGGCTGCCGGGGCCACGCGTCCTCCGAGCGCCGCCAGCAGGGGCTGCGCGTCGCCGTAAGAGAGCGGCAGCACCGGAATCTTCGTTAACACCTTCACGTCCTTCAAT
>JBOGJW010000234.1:0-2337 GCA_050745245.1 Terriglobia bacterium
CTTCTGGATGAATCACTTCAACGTTTACTGGCCAAAGGGCGCGGACCGCTTCTATCTCACCTCCTTCGAGCAGAACGTCATCCGGCCTCGCGCGCTGGGCAATTTTGAGGACCTGCTGGTGGCGACCGCTGAAAGCCCGGCGATGCTCTTTTATCTCGATAACTGGATGAGCGTCGCGCCGCCCGAGAACAGGCTGATCGCTTATAGGCCGTTCGGCCCATTCGGCGCGCCATTGCCCGTGCGTCCGCAGGCAGGAGGAAACCGCCGCGGGCTGAACGAGAATTACGGCCGCGAGCTGATGGAGCTTCACACGATCGGGCTCCACTACACCCAGAAAGACGTAACCGAAGTGGCGCGATGCTTCACCGGCTGGACCATTCAGCGCCCGGGGCAGGGAGGCGGCTTCTTCTTCAACCCGCGGCTTCACGACTATGGCCGGAAGGTGGTGCTGGGCCACGTGATTCCGGCGGGGCGGGGAATTGAAGACGGTTTCGCGGTGCTGCACCTTCTCGCCAGCAGTCCGTATACCGCGCAGCACATCGCCTATGAGCTGTGCCAGCGGTTCGTGGCCGACACTCCGCCGCCGACGCTGGTCGATAGGGCCGCTAAGGTTTTTCTGGACAGCCATGGGGATATTCGCTCGGTGCTCGAATGCATCCTGACCTCGCCTGAGTTTTATTCGCAGGGCGCGGTGGAGGCGAAGGTGAAGTCGCCCTTCGAGTACGTCGCGAGCGCGCTGCGCGCCTTTGACGCCCAGACGGACGCCGGCCCGCCGCTGCTCGGGTTTCTGCTGCGCATGGGCGGTCCGATGTTCATGTACGAGGCGCCTTCCGGCTACGCCGACGAGTCATCCACCTGGATTAATTCGGGCACGCTTCTCCAGCGCATGAATTTCGCCATGGCGCTGTGCCTGGGGCGCATCAAGGGCACGACCATCGGATTCCAGAACTTTCCCGGCCTTTGGCAGGACGAGCCGCCCGAGGCGATCTTGAGTGAACTCGCGGCCCGGCTGACGGGCGGACCTCTCTCGCCCCAAAGCGAAGCGGCCATCCTGAAGAGCCTGTCTGATGGCCAGAAGCCCGCCGCCACGCGCCCTGGCCTCGAAGAGAGAGAATTAGCGAGCCTGATGATCGGCTCGCCGGAATTTCAGCGGCGATAGTGACATTTGTGATCTTCGATTTGCGATTATTTGGATTTCAAATTTCTAATGCTGAACATTCCTCTGGTGCGACTGGTCGAATAAAAAGGCGGGTCGCGGGGTAGCCGGCAACTGGTAGCCACTGATCTAGGGAGATGATCTCATGAACACCACACGACGCTACTTCCTGAAGTCCGCAGGTCTGAGTCTTTTTGGCGCGGGCTTTGTGCCGAGCTTTTTGCGGCGCACGGCCTTTGCCATTGAACGAACCGCGCCGGGCAGGCAGAAAAAAGTGCTGGTGGCGGTCTTCATGCGCGGGGCGGCGGACGGGCTGAATATCGTCGTGCCATACGGGGAGAAGGATTACTATCACATGCGGCCTACCATCGCGATTCCCGCGCCCGGTAAAGGCGGTGGGGATGCGTCCATCGACCTCGACGGCTTCTTCGCATTTCACCCGCGGCTGGCGGCTCTGAAGCCGGTCTTCGACGCCGGGCACCTTGCCGTGATCGACGCCGCCGGCTCGCCTGACAACACACGCTCCCACTTCGATGCGCAGGATTACATGGAGACCGCCACCCCCGGCTTGAAATCGACACGCGATGGATGGCTCAATCGCTACTTGTATTATTCTCCGGATGCAGAGGCCACGCCTTTTCGCGCCGTGGCCGCTGCGCCGCGCATGCCGCTGAGCCTGGCGGGGAAGGCAAAGGCGCTGGCCATTGAAAATCTGCGCGGATTCAGGCTGGCCGTAAATCCGAACAACCCGGCCTTGGGCGGGGTTGATGGCGCATTCCAGGCGCTCTATGCGTCCGCCTCCGATCCGCTTCTCAGCGGGACGGCCAAGGAGACGTTCAGCGCGGTAGACACGCTGCAGCGGATCTCATCGCAAGGTTACCTGCCGGAGAATGGAGCGCAGTACCCCACCGGTCCGATGGGGCGGCACATGCAGGAGGTGGCGCAACTGATCAAGTCCGGCGTCGGACTGGAGGTTGCCTTCGTGGACGTCGGCGGCTGGGATCATCACGTGGAAGAGGGCGGCGTGACGGGCCGGCTGGCCGGGAGGCTCAAAGAGTTTGGAGATTCGCTCGCCGCATTCCACCAGGATATGGGCGACCGCATGGCGGATATCGTGGTGCTCACCATGTCCGAATTCGGGCGCACGGCGCGCGAGAACGGCAATCGCGGCACCGACCACG
>JBOGJW010000235.1:0-6458 GCA_050745245.1 Terriglobia bacterium
GCGGTGGCCCGCGAACACCCCAAGTCTGCTAAAAAGCAAGAAATTACGGTATTGCAATGCAGTCCGGTCCGTTCGGCGCTTTTCAGATTCTTCCCTTTCTGCTGTAATTGCCTCGGGACGACATCCGGGACAGCCAATGTGTCATGCTAACCGAACCTC
Organism: Terriglobia bacterium; assembly: GCA_050745245.1. GTDB lineage: Bacteria > Acidobacteriota > Terriglobia > UBA7540 > UBA7540 > RH2-MAG17b. The sequence continues at coordinate 160 of JBOGJW010000235.1, forward strand.
GGCGGTTAAACCATGAATGCTCCCGTCGTTGAGCTCGAGCACCTCGATCACCTCTGGTTCCAAGTGACCGGAACGCTGTGCAACATCGCCTGCGCGCACTGCTTCAACCGCAGCGGTCCCAACGTGCGCACGTTCGAGTTTCTTTCGGTGGACCAGGTTCGGAAAGAGCTCGAGACTGCCGTAAAGTTGGGCGTGCGGGAGGTGTCGTTTACGGGCGGTGAGCCGTTTCTGCATCCGCGGATACTGGAAATGCTGGGGTTCTCGCTCGCCTGCGCGCCGACCACGGTGCTCACCAATGGCACCCTTATTAGCGACCGCATCGCCGGCTCGCTGGCCGGGCTTGAGCGTGCGTCTAAATACTCACTCGAAATCCGCGTCAGCCTCGACGGCTTCACTGAGCTCATGAACGACGCGATTCGGGGTCCGGGCGTCTTCCGAAAGGCGATGGACGCAATTCGCCGGCTGACCCAGCACGGCCTGCTGCCGCTCGTGACCGTGGTTCGCACCTGGAGCGACGAGGACGATCTTCCCGTGCTCGCCGGGTTCGCGCGAGCCTTGCAGGAAGCAGGTTACAAGCGCCCGCGCATCAAGGTGTTGCCGGCGCTCCCCCTGGGGCGCGAGATCGAGCGCGCCGGAATCAGCGATTCGAGCCTGCTGAGCGAAGAGATGCTGGTGGGATTCGACCGCGACCTGCTGATGTGCTCAAACTCGCGCATCGTGACGGACCGCGGCGTCTGGGTGTGCCCGTTGCTGGTGGAAATGCCGGATGCGCGCCTTGGCGCCCACCTCGCTGACGCGGCCCGCCAATACGCGCTGCGCCACCATGCGTGCACGGCGTGCTATCAGTACGGCACAATCTGCGGCAATGTGAGCCCACAGATTGAAGGCCGCGCGCCGGGATTCTCGCCGTCCCGCTTGAGAACAGAATGAGCCAAATCGTTACCACCGGCGGCCCCGCCGCCGTTCTTGCGGCTGAGTACATGGGCGGCTTCGAGCGGCTCAAGAGCGATTTTGCCGCCTCCGGCGACGGCGCGGCGGCGCTCCGCGCGCGAACTGACCTGGTGAACTCAATCGTTTCCCGCCTCTACGCTGAACTCATATCGAGCCCGTTACCCGGCCCCGCCGGACTTTGCCTGGCGGCGGTTGGCGGGTACGGACGCGAGGAGCTTTTTCCGTTTTCTGATGTCGATCTGCTCTTCGTTGTGCCGGATGAGCGCGGGGTGGAAGCCCATCGAGAGGACATTGCGGCGCTGGCGCAGAGCTTGTGGGATGCCCGGCTGCGCGTAGCGCACAGCACGCGCACGCTGGCCGGCTGCGGTCAGCTTCACCAGGGAAACGTCGCATTCAGCGTCTCTCTGCTCGACGTGCGCTACCTGGCTGGGAATCGCGCCATCTTCGACGAGCTGCGCTCGCGAACGGTTCCGCACCTGGTCGCGCGCGACCGGCAGGACCTGCTCAAGAATCTCCTGGAGGCCGCGGACCAGCGGCACACGAAGCGTGAAAGGACCATCTTTCACCTTGAGCCCGATATCAAGGAGGCGCCCGGCGGGCTGCGCGACTACCACACGGCCAGATGGCTGCTGGCACTGGCGGGACTTGCGGAGCACGGGCGCTGGAAGCCAGACCTGTGGCCCCGTGAAATGCAGGAGAAGACGGCGCCCGCGGTGCGCTTCCTCACGGCGCTGCGCTGTTTCCTGCACTTCGAGCGCGGGCGGAACGACAACGCGCTTTCTTACGAAATGCAGGAGCGCGCCGCCGTGCTGGGCGTGGGGGTGAGTTATGGAACTCCCGTCGAGCCCGCGCGCTGGATGCGCGAATACTACCTGCACGTGCGCAGGCTTCATTCTTTGACTGCGGCGCTCATCCGCAAGGCGCAGCCGGAGCGCTCAGCCCTCTACGGCCTGTTTCAGGATTGGAGATCGCGCCTCTCGAATGCGGACTTTTCCGTCATCCGCGGGCGCGTCTATCCGCGGGCGCCCGCGCCTGGCGAGGTCTCGACGCTTCTCCTGATGTTCGAGATGCTGGCCCGGCACGCGCTTGAGCTGAGCGGCGAGGCCGAGGCGTGGGCTGAAGCGAGCGTGAAATCGCTCGCGGCGCGCGAGGCCGCGAGCGCCGGCGCCGCGCTCTGGCCCGGCCTCCGCAGGATTCTGGCGCTGCGCCACGCCGCGGATGCTCTCCGCGCGATGCACCGGCTGGGCGTCCTCAGTATGCTGCTTCCCGAGTTCCGCGTAGTCGACGCGCTGGTGATTCGGGATTTCTATCACCGCTACACCGTCGACGAGCACTCCTTTATGGCCATCCAGCACTTGTGCGAACTGGATCATCCAGGCCGCGTAACGCCCCAATCCGGGGCGCGTAGCGGCGGCTTTACGCCGCCATTTTTGCGCTGGCGGGATAAACCCGCCGCTACATTCGAACGCGGCGCTGGCGATCAAAGCCGGGAGGAAAAAAACTGGGAAGGGAAACTGGGAGAGATTGCCTCTGAAATCGAGCGCCCTGACCTGCTTCGCATGGCGCTGCTCGTGCACGATGTGGGAAAGGGAATGGACCTTCCGGGGCACATCGCGGGAAGCCTGGAAGCCCTTGAGAGGGTCGTTGCGCGCCTGCATGTGGACGAGCAAGACGCCGAGATACTCCGGTTCCTGATCGCGCACCACCTGGAAATGTCCTCTACGCTTTCGCGGCGCGACATCTTCGATCCCGCCGTAATCGCGTCGCTTGGCGCCAGCGCCGGTTCGCCCGAGCGGCTCAAGATGCTTTGCCTGTTCACCTACGCCGACATCAAAGCGGTAAGTCCGGAAGCACTCACGCCATGGAAAGCCGAGCTGCTTTGGCAGCTTTACGCCATGACCATGAACCACCTGGCGCGCAGCGTGGACCAGGAGCGCGTGATGTCCCCAGCGGAGCGGCCGCCCCCCGGCGGCATCCTGGGAATGCGCGCGGGTGCGGACGAAGGGCGGGAATTGGACGCGTTCCTTGATGGCTTCCCGAAGCGTTACCTTGCCACGCACACGGGTGAGGAAATCGCAGAGCACTTTCGGGCGTCTCGAGAACTGCGCGCCTCAGGCGCGCGGGCGCGCGCGCGGCGCCGGGCGCACGCGAACGAGCTGATGGTCATCGCCAGCGACCGGCCGTTCCTGTTTTCCTCGATTGCCGGGACGCTCGCCGGCTGGGGCATGAATATCCTTAAGGCGGACGCGTTTGCCAACCGCGCGGGAATCGTGGTGGACGTGTTTCGATTTCACGACCCATTCAGGACGCTCGAGCTGAATCCCTCTGAAGTTTCCCGGCTTGAAAGCGGCGTGATAAAAGTCATCCGCGGGGAGATCAGCCCGGAGGCGATCTTGCAAGGCCGCGCGGACATGAAGCGGCCCTCTCGCGGCATGATCGGCGTTCCAACCCAGATCAGCTTCGACGATGCGAGCTCTTCGCGGTGTACTCTGCTAGAGCTGATCACCGAGGATCGTCCGGGTTTGCTTTATGCAATCAGCTCGGCGCTGGCCAGCCTGGGGTGCAACATTGAGGTCGCGCTGATCGACACCGAGGCCGGCAAGGCAATAGATGTGTTCTATCTCACGGCGGATGGCGGCAAGCTCAGCGCCGAGCGGCAGCAGGCAGTCCACCGCGCGCTGATGGAAAACGCTCTGGCGCCGTGATGCCGGGCTCACATCAGATCAGCAGGGGTATCCACGATCAACCCGTTTCTGGTTGACCGTGGAAATGTAAAGAACTGTCTAAAAGCCCACGGTCAGCAAGCCCGCCTCGACGGGACTTTGGGCCGCCGCCGGAAAACCTCTGTCGGCGCTCAGAGGGACTCTACGCGTTTCCCGGCGTAGAGGCGGGCGTCAACCTGCGCCAGGTCCTGCTCGACCGATTGCCCGGCGACGTGGTTATACAGGCCCAGGCTCAGCGAAATCCCCACCTCGCCGATTCGGTCATTAAAATCCCACTCCGCGACGCGCTGCAGAATGCGGTCCCGCACGATGGCCGCGCCGCCTTCGTCGGTCTGCGCCAGAATCAGCAAGAACTCATCCCCGCCGTACCGCACCACGTGGTCCGAGCCGCGCACGCACGCTTTCAGGATGGCCGCGATCTGCGCCAGCACTTCGTCGCCAATTAAGTGGCCGTAGCGGTCGTTCACCCGCTTGAAGTTGTTTACGTCGCACATCATTAAGGCCAGGGGCTGGCCGTTGCGCTCCGCGCGAGCGATCTCCTTTTCGAGCAGGCTGTGCAGGAGATTTCGTGTGAACACGTTTGTGACGGCGTCGAACGTCCGCGCGGCGTGTTCCGACTGCGCCGCGTACGCCTGCTGAAGCACCAGAAGGCGCAGCTTTCGCGATTCCGATTCGTACCGGACCAGGTAAAGCGCGAGGGCGACGATCACCAGGAGGATAACAAAAAGGAGCTGCGGCGGGATGACGAGAGCGACCGACTTGGGATGCCAAAATCGGCCGGGGAGAAGGAGCGATACCGCGCCAAATCCGAGGAGCGCGGCGACCGAGATGAGCAGCACCCGGATAGCATGGCTTTCATACTCGAGCCGCCTGATCTCCGACCGGATGCGGCTGTGAAAGCCGTCCGGCAAGCCCGCACTTCGCTTTGTGGGCATTTCGGCCGCACCCCCGGCGTCCTGCTCTGTAAATAAGGCCTGTCCTGAGAACGGTCAATCTATTTTCCGGCAGGCAGCCGCCCAAAGCAAGCGGCGATCGGCAGTAGCGACGGCAGGGCGCACCAGCCCTGGGAGCGCGGAGTTGGTTTTAAACTCGCGCTCGCAATGACCGAACCAAGCGCAAGGCATTAATCGAGGCCGGCCAAGTATATCCTGAGCGCCTGCGCCGTGGTTCCTCAGAGAATCCGCCGAAAAGGATGCGAAAAAGAATCACGGCACGATTTTTTCGGCGATGGTTTTGGCCTGGAGAAAGTGCAGGAGGTAGTCAGGGCCGCCGGCTTTCGAATCGGTTCCCGACATATTGAAGCCGCCGAAGGGGTGCCCGCCTACGAGCGCTCCGGTGCACTTGCGATTGAAATAAAGATTTCCGACGTGAAACATATCCACCGCGCGCTCGATCTTGCGGCGGTTCTTGGTATAAACCGACCCGGTCAGGCCGTACTCGGTGTTGTTGGCGATCTCGAGAGCCTCGTCGAAATTACCGGCGCGGATTACCGCCAGCACCGGGCCGAAAATCTCTTCCTGCGCGATCCGCGCCTTCGGCGGAACGTCGGCGATGACGGTGGGCTCGAGATAATGCCCGTCGCCGGACGCCTCGCGCCCGCCGGCGAGCAATCGTCCTTCCTTCTTTCCGGCTTCAATGTAGCCAAGGATCGACTTCTTGGCCTTCGAATTGATCACCGGGCCCATATCCGTTCCCGGATCTTCGGGAGCGCCCACCGCAATTTTCTCCACTCGCTCCTTGAGTCTTGCCAAAAAAGCGTCGTAAACCGTATCGACCACAATGGCCCGCGAGCACGCCGAGCATTTCTGCCCCTGGAACCCGAAGGCTGAGACCACTACTCCTTCAACGGCAAGGTCCAGGTCGGCTTCGCTATCCACCAAGATCGAATCCTTGCCTCCCATCTCGAGGATGGTACGCTTGATCCAGAGCTGTCCGGGCGCTCGCCGCGAAGCAAGCTCATGGATGCGCAGGCCCGCGTCCTTCGATCCGGTGAAGGCGATGAACCGGGTCCGGGGGTCGCTTACCAGGCTCTCACCCGCGCTCCCGCCGGGCCCGGGGAGGAAATTCACCACGCCCGGCGGCATTCCCGCCTGCTCCAGGACTTCGAAGAACTTATACGCCACCGTTGGCGAGTCGCTCGATGGCTTCAACACCGCGGTGTTGCCTGTTACCACGGAGGCCAGCGTCATGCCGGCCATAATCGCAAGCGGAAAATTCCAGGGAGGAATTACCGCGCCAACCCCGAGCGGGATGTAACACAGGTTGTTCCTTTCACCCGGCACCGGAACAAGAGACTGCGGTTTTGAAAAGCGCAGCATCTCGCGAGCGTAAAACTCAGCGAAGTCGATCGCCTCGGCCACGTCTGCGTCCGCTTCCGCCCAGGTTTTCCCTACCTCGAAGACCATGCAGGCGGCGAAACGGTACTTGTTCTCCCGGATCAGGCGCGCGGTTTCGATCAGCAGCTCCACTCGTTGGGCGACGGGCGTGGCGCTCCAACTAGCGTAAGCGGCGCTTGCCGCCGCAATAGCGCGACGGGCGAGCTCCGGCGTGCCCGCCGGGAATCTCCCCACCACCTGGCGTTTTCGCGCCGGATTGAGAGAGCTGAATTTCTCCGCAGTATCGATA
>JBOGJW010000236.1:0-3904 GCA_050745245.1 Terriglobia bacterium
GTCCAGGACAGGTGCGTGTGGACGTCGACCACGGGAAATCGCGCGCGCGGTACATTCGTTTCCGCAACGCGCAACATGCTCTTCGGCTGAAACTCGCTCAGGGTGATTTCGCCGGCTTTTGCCGGGGACTGTTGCGGGCGACCCGCTTCGGCAGAAGATGATTCCGGTACGGAAGAGGCGGCAAGCAAGCCTCCAAGCGATGCGAGCCATCGGCGTCGATTCATAGCTTCTCCATTTGCGGCCTTGAAACGATATCCCAAAAAGCGGCCGCCCGCAAAACGATTGGGTTGCCCTCGGAAGCTGGGGTCCGGTAAAATCGCAGTTCTCCGAAAGGACGAGAATCATGGACTGGACTGAGCCGCTCAAAATCCGCCCGGCGCGAGTTGACGACGCCAAGGAGATCGCGCGCATCTACAACCAAGGCGTGCAGGACCGCGTGGCGACGTTCGAAAACTCCTACGTCTCGCCGGAAGAACGCTACCTGTGGCTGGTGGCAAGGCCGGAAAAGTATCCTGTCCTGGTCGCCGAGGTAAAGCACACGATGATGGGCTGGGCCGCGCTTTCTCCTTACAGCCCGCGGAGCTGTTACAGCGGAATCGCGGAGATCTCGATCTATATCGACCGCAGCCTGCGCGGACACGGGCTGGGCCAGGAGCTCATGAAAGGCGTGCAGAAGGCGGCGCGAGAAAAGGGATATCACAAGCTGGTGGGGCGCATCATGGAATCCAACGAGCCTGGGCGAAAGCTGTGCGAGGTGACCGGCTGGCGCGAGGTGGGCGTCCACCGAAAGCACGCCAAGCTCGGGAACGAATGGCACGACCTCGTCCTGGTGGAGTACACGATTCCGGAGAACCTGAAGTAGCGCGCGTTGCAGCGGCGTACGCAGCGCGGCAGAGCCGCAACCAAACGCCATTTACAGTCATTCCCGCGAAAGCTCGTCCTCCGCGAAGGCGGGGGAGCGGGAATCCATTTCATTAATGGACCCCCGCTTTCGCGGGGGTGACGGCGGGCCGCGAGCACCCAAAATGTGTGCTAAAAAAACAAGAATTTACGGTATTGCACTGCAGTCCTCAGTCTTTGAGGTGCCTTCGCTGCGCTCACGATGAATCGTTCTTTGGTTGCGGCTCTGCCGCGTTGTGCTACAGCCCGCTCCCTTTAGGAGAGGGCGCCCGCGCGATATGAAGTCGCACTCTGTGACCCGCTACTGGACCGCTGCGCCGAGGCACTGCTGCATGAACGCTCTTACGTCCCGGTGCAACTGGTCGCGCGAGGGCGAGTTGATATAGATCATGTGGCCGGACGGGTAGTGGCGCTGGATGATGTGCTGCTGGTATTTGGGTTCAAGCTGCAGGTGGTCGAGCGTGTACTCGACTTCGTAGAACGGCGTCGCCAAGTCGAAATAACCTTCGGCGACCATCACCCGCAGGTACGGGTTTTCGACTAATGCGCTGCGCAGCGACGGCGCCACATCCGAGTAGCCGGGGCGATTCTGCCACTTCCAGTGAGAGTTCACTTCACCGCTCAGGATGTGATAAGGAACGTCCGTCTTGTAGTTCAGCTCGCTTCGGACGTAGTTGTTGAATGCTTCGGTGAAGGGCGCGTTCACCGCCGTATCGCTCGGGTCAACGCGCGCCTGGGCGGAAAGGCCGGTCTGGTCGATACCGGTGAGGCGCGCATCATACCGGCCGATCACGCGGTTCTGGTCGAGCAGAAGCTCCTTACGAAATTCAGAGCCGGTGACGCGCAGGTTCGCACGCTCAATGAAGGCTTTGGGCAATCCGGTATAGCGCGACATCTGGTCAACGACCGATTCGCGCGCTGCGCCGGAGAGCTGATCGCCCTTGGCGAGCGCCGGAGCGTACACCGACGCATCCCAGTGCAGCACTTCGGCGGCGAATTGGCCAAGCGGCTTGCCCTGGAGATCCGGCGCGAGCTTTTTGTGATACCACGCGCTGGTGGCATAGGTTGGAAGGAACAGGTTGTAGGGCAGCTCGTTGCCCGGCGCGAAGGAGAGCGTCTGGAAATTCAGAACCGTTGAGACCAGCACGATACCGTTGAGCGCGATTCCCTGGCTCATGAGGTATCCGGAGAGGCCGGCCGCGCGCGTGGTGCCGTAGCTCTCTCCTGCCAAAAAAAGGGGCGAGCCCCAGCGCTCATAGCGCGTCAGGTATAGGCGAATGAACTGACCGACGGACTGAAGATCCCCTTCGACGCTCCAGAACCGCGCGTTGTACTCGGGCTTGACCGACCGGCTGTAGCCCGTTCCAATCGGATCGATGAAGACGAGATCGGTTTGGTCCAGCCACGTGTCCTGGTTATCTTGCAACCGGTAGGGCGGAGGCGGAAATCGGCCGTCGGGAGTGAGGGTAACGCGCCGCGGCCCGATCGCACCAAGCTGCAGCCAGACGGAGGAGGAACCTGGTCCGCCATTAAAGCAGAAGGTGAGCGGCCGGCTGGATGAGGGTCCGGCATTGTCAAGCGTGTACGCGATGTAAAACATATGCGCTTCGAGCACGCCATTGTCGTCGCGGATCGGCATCAGGGCCGCGGTCGCCGTGTAATTAAGCGCCTGCCCGTGAACCGTGATCTGATGATGAGTGATTACAGGCTTCTCCCTCTTCTCCTCTTCGGCCTTACTGATGGGTGGAGGAGCGGGAGCGGCGGCGGGAGCGGCGGCGGGAGCGGCGGGCGGAGCTTGCGGGGCCGGATGCGTCGCAGCCGGGTGGAACGGCCGATGCTGCTGCGCGCGGCAGACCGCGTTCGTAAACAGAAGCGCGCCGCAAATCCACAGCGAAACAAGAAGTCTCCGCATTAACGGATGCATCATCATCCTCCAATCTCCGGCATGTTATCACGAGCGCAAAGCTGAGGCTGGCGTAGGCCTTCATCAGGGGCCCCCGATTCCCAGCTTGAACAATCCCCAATCCCGCAGCCGTCGGTAGCGCCCCAGCGCGCCCTCGAAGTTGTACTCCAGGCGCAGTTGCGCCAGGTCCATCGCGCGCTGAATGTTCGGGTTGCGCATCATCCAGCGCCACACACCTTGGTCGAGAAGGTTTTCGGCGCTCAGCAACGTGATGCCGGTATCGATCGCGATCACATCCTTGTCGATCCACCCGGTGGTGGGATTAAACGCATCCGTGAAGCCATACCTGCTGTAGATGGAATTCCCAAAGCGGGCCTCCATCGCCTCGAGCGCCTGGAGGCAGATGTCGGGGGTGAACATCAGCGAGCCGCCCGGAGCGCACGGCACCACCGTGCCGTCAATCACCGAGGTCTCCGTGGGCGCGCCCCATACGCGGTAGCCGAGAGAGCTGTCGGAGGCCGTAATGCCCCAGATCTGCGCCGAGTAGCTTTTGGGAAACGTGCGGCTGAGCGAGATGCAGAAAGCGCGATTGGCCTCGGTGGCATTGATGGAATTCACGAAGTAGTCGATATCGGAGGGCGATGCGTCGCGCCGCGCCCGGAAGTCCACCCACGCCTGCGCGTACTGCTGTGTGAACAGAGGCAAGTCGCCCACAAAGGTGTAGCCCTGAAAATGAACGAGCGGCCGCCGCCAGGCATACCAGGAGCTGGGAGGAATGGGATGTGTGGGAGAACCGATGGCGAGCAGGTATAGCAGCATCAGCTCGCAGTAGGAATTCCAGCGCGTCGGCAGAAATCCGCTCTCCGGCCGCCAGCCGTGCGAGAGAAGATTGGTGCTTCCGTTCAGCATCCACTGAAAGTCCACCCGGTCATAGATCAGCCGCGCCAGCCGGCCGATCTGGTGATCGCGGGGGAACGCCTGAAGCGCGGTCAGAACACCTCCGAGCAGCAGCGAAGTATCGATGGAGGAGACCTCGCTGTGCAGGATACGCTTCCCCGTGGTCTTATCCATCCAGTGGTAGTACCAGCCATGCACCTGGGG
>JBOGJW010000237.1:0-3269 GCA_050745245.1 Terriglobia bacterium
CGTCGATTTTGGCGCGCAATCCGTCCTGGATATTGACGGAATGATGCTCGACTGGTACGACGGCCTGCTGAAGGGCAAGCACAACCCGGTGACGGACGGCAAGCCTGTGAAGTATTTTCTTATGGGAGTTAATCAGTGGCGCGAAGCGGAGAGCTGGCCGCCGTCCGATTCCCACCCCTCGCCCTTTTACCTTCACTCCGAGGGCAAGGCGAACACCGCCGGCGGAAACGGCTCGCTGAGTGACCAACGCCCGGCGCACGAGCGGCCCGACAAGTTCGTCTACGACCCGAACAACCCCGTGCCCACGATCGGCGGGCGGCTGTGCTGTGACTCGGTCCACCTGGAGCCGGGAGCCCGCGACCAGAGCTCGAATGAGTCGCGCCCCGACGTACTCGTCTTTTCAACACCGCCGCTTACTCACAACCTTGAAATCGTGGGGCCTGTAAAGCTCGTTCTGTACGCCAGCTCGTCGGCCGTCGATACGGACTTCACGGCTATGCTCGTCGATGTGGGGCCGAACGGTTTCGCGCGCAATCTTACTGCCGGCATTATCCGGGCGCGCTACCGCGACTCGGAAGAGACGCCGCAATTCATGACGCCCGGGCACGTCTACCGGTTTACGATAGACCTCTGGGCGACGGGAAATGTCTTCCTGGCGGGACACCGGCTGCGGCTCGACGTGTCGAGCAGCGACTTCCCCCGCTTCGACCGCAATCTCAACACCCGCGAAAGCCCGGAACTAGGCGCTCGCGGGACGAAGGCAATCAACACCATCTATCACGATGCCGCGCATCCGTCCGCGCTGGTGTTGCCGGTGGTAGCTCAGTAGTCTTGCGGCGGGCGCCTGGAACTATGCGTGAAGCCGGCGGCGTTCTGTTGTGCCGGACGTGCGGAGTTCAAATTCGGGGAGAGTTGGGGAGCCACGGAGCGGCCCGCCTTCTGATTCGCGCCGCGCCGGATGAGTTGCTCATAGACCGTGGCGACCGCAAGCGGGGCGAGGTCGCGCGCGAGGAGGTTGAAGGCGCTCGATGGAAGCAGTCGCGCCTCCACCTGTGCTAGCGGCTTGCCTTCCTTCAGCCCCGCCTGAACCCCGGCGTCGAGCCATTCAAGAAATCCCTGAAAATTTAAAACGCCGCGCACGCTTCCCGGATCGCCGTGGCCGGGAATGTACGTTATAGCGTTCCATTTCGAGAGCCTGCCGAGGGCGCCAATCCAGCGTTGAACGTCACGCCCGCCAATCTCGGGAACGTAGCCGTTCACATAAAGGTCGCCGAGAAAAAGCGCCCTTTGCGCGGGCAGATATACCACCGCGTCGCCGCCCGGTGCGGCGCCAGCGCCGCAGTCGAATGCGCGAACGCGTACCTCCTGCGCGCCCATGTTGAACGTGGTTTCGCCTTGAAACGTCCGCGTGGGAAGAGTGAAATGAATACCCCTCATGCGCTCCGGGAGCGTGGAATCGAAGGTCATGCGATGGGCCAGCCGCTGCCGATAGGTTCGCATCTGCGCTGCCGCGGCGGCGGTAGAGAGGATGACTGCGTGCTGCTCCGCGAACACTTCGTTGCCGAGCACCTGATCGCCTTGCGCGCCGAGATCGATTACCAGGCGAACCGGAAGATCGGTGCGCTGCCGGATTTCGTAAAGAACCTCGCGGGCGTGGAAAGGGTTATTCGCCGTGTTGATCACCACGACGCCTTCGTTCGTGACGACGAAGCCCACGTTACCCGCGCGGCTGAACAGAGGATCCCCGTTCTGGTCCATGATGTCATCGGGAATCCACAAGAACGAGTGGGGCGCAATCTCCCGAACCTGATAATCGCGCCCGATCGCGCCAGCGGGTCGCGGGCCGAGTGCAGAGGCGAGTGCCGCGAGAATAAGCAGTGGCGCGAACAGGCGCGACCGGAGCGGGCCGGGGGCAACTTGCCCCGGATTCGAAATGTGAATTCCGCCGGACGGGAGACTCATCGGTGATTCGTGGCTGTCCGCCGCTCCCACACCCTCAACATAAGAGACATTTGGCCCGGATGCAACTCGCACGCTTCACCCCCGCTGGGAGCGCGCGGCCGCAGGAACTCTCCGCCCGGCTTCTACACGGTTCGCCTGATTGAGCTTATGCGGAGGGTCGCCGATACTGCCAGTGCAGGATAAGGAGGTGTAAGTCTTATGATCAGGGGAATCGCTGTGGTTTTGACCGGACTTCTCCTGCCGGTCCTTCTCAGCACGCTTGCGGTGGCCGGCAGCAGCCGCAGCGACGATGTGGCACGCATTCAGCGCTCGACGGAGGTGTTCCAGGAGATCATGGGCACGCCGGAGCACGCCATCCCGCAAAAGCTCCTCGACTCCGCCCAGTGCATCGCGATTATCCCCGGCGAGAAGCAGCTTGCTTTCGGGTTCGGCGGAAAGCACGGCAAGGGGTTGGTGACATGCCGGACGGCGAAGGACTGGAGCGCCCCCGCTTTCCTGAGCGTGAGCGGCGGCAGCTACGGGTTCCAGATCGGCGCCTCTTCCACCGATATCGTGATGGTGTTCAAAAACAAGAATGGTCTGAAGGACCTTCTCAGCCATAATTTCAAACTAGGAGTCGGCGCTACGGCTGCCGCAGGCCCGGTAGGACGAGATGCCTCCGCGAGCACCGACCTGGAGATGCACGCGGAAATTTTGACGTACGCCCGGAGTCGCGGCGCCTTCGCCGGCATAAGCTTAAACGGAGCCGTCGTGAAGCCGGACGAGAGCGGCGACGCCGCGATGTACGGCCCGAACGTGACGACTAAGCAGATCGTCTCGGGCAGCGTGGCGGTGCCAAGCGCCGCACAGCCGCTGATCAGTGAACTGAAGCGGCAGACGGGCAAGGAGCGCGCAAAGTTGCAGTGATGCCCGGTGCGCGGCTCCAGGGGGGAAGTCCGATGCGCAGCAAAGCCCAGACGTATTCCGCGCTGGCTGGGCGCGTGCTCCTCACCGGCATTTTCGTGGTGAGCGGGCTCTCGAAACTCTTCCGCCCGTCCGGCGACGGCTGAACAGATGCGGGCCAAAGCCTGCCGCTACATTCGCACCCGAAACTGAGAACGTGTGAATTTATTGAAAAATGTGCATTTTTCCGCTTGTAAACAACTGAAAACACGAGAGCGAAAAAACTAAAATTTAATAAATTCACAGCTTCTGAGTGTCTCACACGGCCGGCCGTGCTCAGTCTACAAGGAACTGGCGCAGTTTCGACCCGCTCGTGCAAAATAGAGGCCGCTGCGCACCACGGCAAGTAGGCCGACGTGTCACTG
>JBOGJW010000238.1:0-2373 GCA_050745245.1 Terriglobia bacterium
AGCCGTGGGTTTATCCGCCCCGAAAAATGGCGGCGTAAAGCCGCCTCTACGCGGCGAAACTGAGCGCCTAACCATTCGATCGCTGCCGAGATGCTTTCTATCCGACCAATGAATCAATGAACCCATGAATAAATGGAACAATCTGCCTCCCCTCCGGGTAGTACCGCCGTACCGGTACTCGTGCGCCATTCACTACTGAGCTGATTAATCCGAAGGTAGATATGTGAGCAGTTGCTTAAATGCAATACATCAATAAGGGGGGATCACTCAATGCTTATCGGGGAACGAATCCGTCAGCTCAGGGAGCAGAAGCGACTTTCTCAGGGGGACATCGAAAAGGCCAGCGGCCTGCTGCGCTGCTACATCTCACGCGTGGAACACGGGCACACCGTGCCTTCGCTCGACACCATGGAAAGGTTTGCCGCCGCGCTGGACGTGCCGCTCTACCGGCTGTTTTATGCGGGCGATGAGCCGCCGGCCACTCCGAACCTCTCGCACCGCAAAACGCTTGAGGAGCTGGCGCAGGAGGAAGGACAGATGGGTTCCGAAGCGCGCTTCCTGCTGAAGCTCCGCACGCTTCTGGATCGCATGGTGGAAGCCGACCGGCATTTCCTGCTGGACTTTGCGAAACGGCTCTCCACCCGGTGAGCGGGTTTCCAACAGGTTGCTGAAAAACGTGTAGCGGCGGCTTTACGCCGCCATGCGTCCATCGAGAAAGCTGGAGCCATGGCGATATAAATCGCCGCTACGCCCTTGGAGTGGGGTTTTTCAGCAACGTGGTGACGATTCACACGTGCTCGCCGCCCTTGAACGTGGACCAGGGGCCAGCGATCATGTCATGGAGCAGCGGCTCCTGCCAGGCATACTGCGGATGCGCCTTCAGAAAAGGCTTCGCCAGAAAGTCGCCGCCGCACGGATGTCCTCGCCGCGCCACCATCTGCATCGCGGCGGTCATGCGGCTGTCGCTTGCCTTTCCGGTGATCGCTCCGCTGGGGTGATACGGCCCCCAGCCCCAGATTTTTTCACCGGTCGGGGAAAGATCGCCGTGCCCGCACAGCGTGCGCGTGCCGGGGTTTTCCTTCTTCAGCCATGAGTCGTAGTGGTCAGAGAGAAACTGCTGCCCGAACGCCACATCGATCTGCCCCTTGTGCTCTTTGATCAACTGGTCGCCGCGCACGCGCCGCGCGTTGGGCGAGGTCGAAAGGTCGTGCGGATTGAACGTGGTGTCTTCGGCGATCACCTTGGGATCACGCGCGAAATTTGACCCCATGAAGTAGCCGTCTTTCGAGCGCCACACGCGCCACGCTTTGAGGCCCAGCTCAAACTGCGCGACCTCGCCCGTCTTGCGGTCGCCCAGCAGCCAGTCATTCGCGTAGCCGCCGTTATTCCCGTCGAGCATGATGCGCACGTAGTCATCGATGGACGAGGAATACTGCATCGCCTTCCGCGCGCGCGCAAACTCCGGCTTTCCATCCGGGTTCCAGCCGTGGAACTGCGAGATGGTAGTCTCGGTGATCATGAGCCCGTCGGAGTTGATCCCGAAGTCGTCGTCGCTGGTGATGACGCCGGGGAATCCATCCATCAGGATGCGAAAGCCGTGCTGCGGAGCGATGTCGAACATAATGTTCCAGCGCTCTCCGTGCAGGTAGCTGGTCCAGCAACTGTGGGCGATCACGATGTGGTGATCTTTCGTCCAGCTCCCCGTCGCCACGAACGCGCTGCAATTGCCGGGGCTCAGGATCGGGCGCAGCTCGGCAACCTTGTGCCGCTTGTCGTACCAGGGCACGTAATAGTCAGCAAGCTCTTCCATCGCGCTCAGCCAGATGAGATCGTCGAGGCTCATCCTGGCGCCTCGCGCCGCCAAGCCCTTCTGTATGCCTTCGATTTCCTCCTGGTATTCCGGGTAAACCTTGGGCCAGAGATTCTCGCGCGCCGCATGGCGGAAGAAGTCCGGGCTCTTACTCGTGCCGCGGCAATTGGTGAGCTTCACGGCCTTGAAGGCGTCGGTAATCTCAGGCGCCAGCAGATATCCGTGCTGGAACCCGATCTCCGCCGGCGTCCCCTCCAGGTGCACGTACACCCACCGGTCGCGCTCGAAGCGGTAGGCGCCCCTGAGCCGCGGATCGGAAGACGGATTCGCGCCCAGGCCCGCCGCGGGCATCGAGAATGCAGTCCCCGCGCGCGCGCTGGCGCCAGCGGCTTCCAGGAGCGTTCCCGCTCCTGCCATCTGCAAAACTTTCAAGCCGAATTCTCTGCGTTTCATCATGTTCCCCTGTAGCGGCGCTCTGCTAGCGCCGAACCGATTCGAAATAAAATATAAGACCGGCGGTCACAGACCGCCGCTACAGCCGCACCTGACGGCCTGTTCTCAGA
>JBOGJW010000239.1:0-6908 GCA_050745245.1 Terriglobia bacterium
GAATGTTCCTCGCGACGGTGTGGGCCTTCACGCAGTCGACGAGAATACGCCTTCCATCCGACGCGGCTACAAACGACGAGAGCAATTGCCGGGCGGATTCCTGATTGTCCGCCACCCATGGCCCGAGTTGGTCAGCGTGCAAGCCATGGCGACCCAGCATGTAACCGCTGAGTTTCCCTGCGCGGCAGACGCCTCCGGTGAACTCAGGAGCGTCGTCGTGGAGCGACCGGAGCAGTGCGGCGCGATTGCCGCCAAAGATGCGGGCGTCCGCCTCGATGATCTCCTCCAAACCCGATCTTTCAACCGTATCGTTCGCGGCGCCCCCGCTCATCGACATCCGCCGCCGGGCGGGATCCAGCACCCAGCGCTCAATCTCGTACTCCGGAGTGAACCCAAACCGCATATAAAGCGGCTGGCCCTGCGGCGTGGCATCGAGCTTCACCGTGAGCGGCTTCAGCGTGCCCAAATGCTCGAGCCCCGTTTCGAGCAGTTGCTTACCGAGGCCGCGCCCGCGGTGCTGGGGGGTGACCAGGACCATGCCGATCCATGCGATTGTAGCCCGTTCGACTGCCTTGTTTTTGTATAGAACCGTTGCAACGCTGCCGTGGACTTCTCCGTTCACCTCGGCAACGAAGCAGCCCTCAGGGCCCAGCGCAAGGAAGCGCTGCCAGTCGGCCTCCGTCTGATTCCATCCCGCGGCCTCGACCAGCCGCATTCCCGCGGGAATATCCCGCGCCTCCATTCTGCGCAGCCGCGTTGTCATTTGCCGTCGTGACGCTGATGTTCAGGATAGGCAGAGCCCTGTAGCGGCTAGCCAGACCTCCGCTTTTGAGGTCTGCGGTTCTTTGCCGGAAAACTGGTAAAAAAGCCGCGGAATCAGAAAAAGACAGGTCCGCGCTACGCCCGCTCATGCCAAGGCAGGATCGCCGTACACCACTTTCCCATTGACCACCGTGCACACGGACTTAATCTGCTGAATCTCTTCAACCGGGCAGGAAAGATAATCCTTTGAGGTGATCACAAAATCGGCAAGCTTCCCCGGCTCGATGGAGCCCTTGATGTTCTCCTCGAATGAGAGGTAGGCCGCGTTTAGAGTCCACATGCGCAGCGCCTCCTCGCGACTGATTCGCTGGCCGGGCTCCATGACGGCGCCGGTTACCGTCTGGCGCGTGGCCGCCATCCACATTCCGAAAAACGGATCGAACGGATTAATTGCCGCGCGCGCATCGAGCCCGGCCATATGATCAGAGCCTCCGGCCACCACAACGCCCGCGTCGAAGAGCGAGCGGTACGGCTGGAAATACTGCATACGCTCCGGGCCAAGCACGCCCTCGATCACGGGCGCATCGAAGTAGTGCCAGGCAGGCTGGCAGTCGAGCGCCACGCCCAGCTTTTTCGCCCGCTCGATAGCACCCACGTCGGGAAAATTCGCGTGCGAGATGGTGAAGCGGCGCCCCTGAATCGACTTGTCGCGATCCGCGGCCTCGTAGGCGTCGAGTAGCGCGTCCACGGCGCCCCCGCCCGTTGCGTGCGCGGTCATCTGCCAGCCAAGATCGTTCGCCGCGCGGGCCATTTCCAGCAGGTTTTCCGGGGAGACGCTGAGGATTCCCCGGTACTGCGGGTCGCGGTATCCGTAGACGCCGGTGTTCTCGCCGTAGGGCTCGCGCAGGTATGCGGTGCCGATAAGAATGCCGCCGTCGAGGAACGCCTTCAGAGAGCCGACGCGCACCCAGTCGCTGCCCCATCCGGTGGTGAATGGAATCGCGGCGATGCGCTCGCGGACGCCGCTGGGATTACCATGCAAGCTCACGACCCAGGTGAGATACGAGCGGACCGTCAACTCGCCGCGGCGTTCGAGCGCCTGGTAAGCGCGAAACTCCTCCGCGCCGGCCATGCGGTCGATCACGCTCGTCAAACCCGCTCGGTTGTAGCAATGCTGCGCCTTTTTCAGGCCCTCGACGGCGCTCTCGAATCCGTGTGGAGCGGAATTCAAAGCGGGGGCAACCAGGTGACGGGCGCCGAGGATCAGGCCGGCGAGGTCTCCAGCGGCATCCCGGATGATCTTACCGTTGGAAGGCTCAGGCGTTTCGCGCGTGATGCCGAGGCGCGCGAGGAGCGCGCTCGAAAGCACCGCGGCATAGCCGTTGTCCGTCATGCACGGCGCATCGACGCCGGCGGTGTCGAGCTCAGCGCGCGTGGGATAGCGATGCTCCGCCAGCCTGGTCGCGTACACCCTGGGAACGCAAATAACGCGACCGGCGGGCGCGCTTGCTGCCTTCTGCCGGATCTGCTGCTGAATGTCTGCGATTGAGTGAACTGGCCCAAAGCCATCCTGCTCCGCTAATGCGGCCATGATGGGATGAGCGTGGCTGTCGATGAGCCCCGGCACCACGCAGCAGCCGTCGAGATTGATTTTCTTTGTGTTCCGGCGCGCGGTCCCCAACACCTCTTCGTTGCTCCCGACGCGAAGAAAACAATTGCCGCGCACCGCGAACGCTTCCGCCAGGGGACGCTTGCTCCACATGGTGACCACGCGCCCGTTGTGATAAACCGCATCCGCCGCTTGTACAGCCATATTGTTCCCGGTGATCTGCTATGCTTCCGCGTAAGCCTCCTGCACCACGGACTTCAGATAGTCCAGGTTCTGCTTCGCGACCGACATCACCTGCGGCGCGGCCGCCCGAGAGAGCGCGACGCCGGAACGGTCCGCCGCGCCCGGAATCTCAAATTCCTCTTGCAACGAAATCGGCCCGTGGAAGCCCGACTGGGCAACGCTGCGCAGGTAGTCTTTCCAGTGCGACATTCCGTGGCCCATGGGGCAGGCCACCGCTTCCCACTGGTGCGGCCCGGTTTGCTTCCAGATGAAATCCTTGGCGGCGATCATCTTCAGCCGGGGCATCACCAGGTTCGCCGAAACCCTCCAACCGCTTACTCCGCCCTCCATCGTGGCCTGGCAAAGATCGTAATAGAACCCGCACCAGCGCGGGTCGAGCGGCTGAATCACGCGAAACATGTCCCAGATGGCTTCGCCGATGTAATTCGGATGATTGTGGTATCCCAACTGAAGCCCGTGCTTCCCGCCCAGGGCTACGAGTCCTCGGAACTGCCTCCCCGCCGCTTCAAGCTCGGCGAGCACGTTCACAAACCGATAGCGGTAATAACCCGGCTTCACGTACGGAATCGAGAGCTTGCTCGCCGTGCCCAGAATTGGCTCGGCCGTAGGATCATCCGCGCTAAGCAGCTCGGTGGTGATCATCGGCACTTCAAGCCCCGCGTCGCGGATTGTACCGACGGCACGCGGCAGGTCCGCAGCCGCGCGCTCCGGGAGAACGTGACCCTTGCGGCGCACCGTCAGATCGATTCCGCCGAACCCCGCCTGCTTAGCGCTCCGCGCCAGCTCCCGCCAGTCGAACTGCGGAACCGGCTTCGAAAAGAAACAGAAAGTGCCGCGAAATGGCCCGCCCGCCGGCACGCCTGACGCCTTTGGCGGCACGCCCGCGAGCGGCGCGGCCAGCGCCGCCGATGAGAGTTGAAGAAACTCGCGTCTCGAAACGGATTTATCCATTTTTCCTTTCCTCTCTGCTGCGGCTGACCGTGGCGATTACTCCCCAACACCGGCAAGTACCAATCCAAAATCGCAAATCGCAAATCACAAATCAAAAATCCTCACACCGCCCCCAGGCCGAGCCCGGTAAGCCGCCCGGTGTGCAGCTTGCCGTCGCGAACCACAAACAATCCGGGGAATTTCTTCACCCACGGTTTGTTCGCGATCGGCACATATTCGCGGGCGTTCGATTCCAGCGTGTCAATCTGCGGCACGTGCGCGGCGATGCCCGCCGACTGAATCAGCGCCGCGCCGGGGCACGTGAGATCCTGCGCCGTCATATACATCTTGAATTTTTGGGCGGCAGCGTTCAGCAGCATCGACTCGCTTTGGCCCTTGCACGCCTTGAGCGCGACGCCCGTGTAGCCGATTTGCCTGCCCCGCTGCAGCGCGTCGAATCCCGTCAGCGCTTCGTCCATTACCACCGGTTTGAGCTTCGATGCTTTGAAGAGCATCTGCGATGGGTTGGCGATCAAGTCGCGCGACTCGGGCTGCTCGAGGAACGTGATGCGGTCGTAACCTCCCAGCGATGCCGCCTTGATCCGCTGCAGAAATTCAAGCAGGTATTCGACGTTCGGACACTGCTCGTTAAAATCCAGCGAATAGTACCAGTGCTTCACTCCAAGTTTCTTTTCAGTTTGCGTGGCTACGCGGTCGATCAGGAGAACGCGCGACACGTCCGCTTCGAGATTATTGCCGTTCAACTTGATCTTGAGATGGGTAAGCTTATCCGCGGTAATCCACCCGGCGAGCGTGTTGGGCAGGCCGTCGTGCAGCCATTGCTTCACCTGCGAGGGCAAAATGGGATCGCCCGCGCCCACCGAGTTATTGCACCAAAGCCACGGCTTGGGCGCGCGCAGCAGATACTGGCTGGGGTACTCGCCCTTGAATTCGGGCGTCAAATAATACGCCAGGTCGTGGCTCATGAACTCGGGGCCGTACGTCAGATAGCAGTTCAGGTGATGCGCTTTTCCAAACGCATCATGAATGGCGGCGTCGAACGGGCTCGCGGTGACAATCGTGAACAGCTTGGGAATTGCCTCGCTCAACTGCATTTCCCGCGACACCTCCGCCGCCGTCTTGAGGTATTCCGGCTGAAGCGCGAAATTGATATCAATCGGGTGGGCGGCCTTCGTGTAGCCCGAGGTGATCTTCTCGATGCGCGCCGCGAGGCGCTTCATCGCCTCGAACCGCGTCTCGTAAGCGATCGTCTTCGAGGGGAATCCCCATTCAACGCCCATCGTCATCGATCCGAAACCATTCGCCACGCGGCCCCGCCGGCTCTCCACGGTGCAGTGGACGTTCAGGAGCCATTGGCGGCCGGGCGCTTTCCGCCCGCCGTACTCATAGATGCGGCGGACGGGAAAGCTCTCATAGCTGACGCGCAGCTCCTTCACGCGGATGTCGGTAGGTTTGCCTTCTGGCGCGGCAATCATGGCGCTCGATTTCATCGCCGTAAGGGACAGCGCCCCGGCGGACGCTGTCTTCAAAAATCTCCGGCGCGTAGGTTGGAGATATTCTGGCATCATTGCCTCCCTTGGGAAGACATCTGACATTACTAAAAGCAGGTGGCAGGTGGCAAGTGGTAAGCAGAACCGTCGCGCGATTTCATGTAGCACATGCCGTTGCAATTCCATCCAATGTTCTTGGGTGATTGATTCGATGAGCTTCGAGAGGGAGCGTACATGACGAATGTGTTGAGGAACGAAAAAGCCCGCGGAGAGACGATCGTGTTGTTGATTCTTGCGCTGGGGCTGGCGGCGGGCTGCGGTTTCGCGCAGGACGTGCTCACCTATCACGCCGACAACGCCCGCACGGGGCAGTATCTGCACGAAACCACCCTGACACCGTCGAACGTCAACAAGGCGAGCTTCGGCAAGCTTTTTGTGATTCATGTGGATGGCAAGGTTGACGCGCAGCCGCTGCTGATGCGGCACGCCGCGATTCCGGGGCATGGCGAGCACAACGTGGTCTTCATTGCGACCGAGCACGACAGCGTCTACGCAGCCGACGCGGACACGGGCGCCGGGCTCTGGCACGTGAGCCTGCTGAAACCGGGCGAGATGCCGTCGGACCGCCGCCGCTGCTCGCAAGTGGTACCCGAGATTGGGATCACATCCACGCCTGTGATCGATCCGAAGATCGGACCGCACGGGACCATCTACCTTGTGGCTATGAGCAAGGACCGGAGCGGGCGCTACTTCCAGCGCCTGCATGCGCTCGATCTCACCATTGGCGCGGAGGAATTCGGCGGCCCGGTTGAGATCCATGCCGACTACCCGGGCACAGGCGCGGGCAGCCGGAACGGCAAGGAGATTTTCGATCCCAAACAATACGAGGAACGCGCAAGCCTGCTGCTGCTGAATCACGTGGTTTATCTCTCGTGGGCCTCGCACTGCGACATCAATCCGTACACGGGCTGGGTGATGGCCTATGACGAGCACACGTTGCGGCAGACCAGCGTGCTCGACTTCACGCCCAACGGCAGCGAGGGCTCCGTGTGGCAGAGCGGCGCCGGGCTTGCGGCGGATGCACAGGGGAACATCTACTTCCTTGCCGCGAACGGCACGTTCGACACCACGCTCAATTCCGCCGGCTTCCCGAGCCGTGGCGATTTTGGCAATGCGTTTATCAAGGTCTCGACGGCGGGCGGCAAGCTGAAGATAGTGGACTATTTTGCAATGGATAACGTGGTCGAGGAAAACGACACCGATGAGGACCTCGGCTCGGGAGGCGCGCTCGTGCTTCCGGACATGAAAGATGCTCAGGGTCATACCTGGCATCTGGCGGCGGGCGCGGGCAAGGACCATAACATCTACCTCGTGAATCGAGACAACATGGGCAAGTTCAATCCGGGCAATAACGATGCCATTTATCAGGAACTTCCCGGCGCGCTCGGAGGCCGCGAATTCGCCATGCCGGCGTATTTCAACGGCAAGCTCTACTACGGAGCGGTTAATGATCACCTGCGCGCGTTTGACTTTAAGGATGCGAAGCTCGTGACCGCGCCCTCTTCCGAGACTCCCAATAAATTCGTATATCCCGGAACCACGCCCGCCGTTTCCGCCGACGGCGACCAGAACGGCATCGTCTGGGCTGCCGAGAACGGTGATCCCGCCGTGCTCCACGCTTATGACGCTCGCAACCTTGCCCACGAGCTTTACAACAGCAATCAGGCAGGCGAGCGCGACCACTTTGGCGTCGGAAACAAATTCATCACTCCGGTGATCTTCGACGGAAAGGTTTACGTGGGCACCACCGCCGGCGTGGGCGTTTTTGGCCTGCTCTCGCGGAAATGATTTTG
>JBOGJW010000240.1:0-6529 GCA_050745245.1 Terriglobia bacterium
TGCGGGGTGTTATCCAGATCGATCCAGATACGCTTGCCTGCCAGTACCTTCTCCAGGCCTGCTCCGCCGTTCGCCGACGGCGCCCCCGCCGGTCGCGAACCGTTCGATGTGTTTAACGCAGCTTTCACGTAGTTGAGACGGTTTAAGCGATGGCGCGGGCTTGTAGCGGTGGTGTTCTCACCGGGGAAGTCCACCAATAGCCGCCGGAGATAGGGCACCTACAGTCCGCCGGCTACTGGTGGGGTTCGCCGGCGAGAACATCGTCTTCGGTTTCGCTTGGCGCAAGCTGAGGCGCAAACTCCAGAAGGCATTCTGCAACATGCCGCTGCTGCTCTGCGCGAAGCTGCGGATACATGGGCAAGGAGACAACGCACGCCGCAGCGCGTTCAGCTACCGGAAAATCACCTGGCTGATAACCCAGGCGCTTATAGGCTGGCTGAAGGTGCAGGGGTATCGGGTAGTGAATTCCGGTTCCGATTCCATTTTTCGACAGGTACGCCATTAGCTCGTCGCGGCGCTCGCATTTTACTACATAGAGGTGGTAGACGGCCTTGGCCCAGCTCGGCTCAAACGGAAGCGTCAGGCCGCTAGCCCCGCGCGTCAGCAGCTCACTGTAGCGCTCCGCCGCTTGCCGCCGCAGCCGATTCCATTCGGGAAGCCGTTTTAGCTTCTCGGTAAGGAGTCCCGCCTGAATTGCATCCAGCCTTCCGTTATACCCCTCCACTTGATGGTGATACTTTCGCTCCTGCCCGTGATCGCGCAGCATACGGACCCTTTTTGCGATCTCTTCGTCGTTGGTGGTCACCGCGCCCGCCTCACCGCACGCCCCCAGGTTCTTGCCCGGATAGAAGCTGAATGCAGCCGCGAGGCCCATCGACCCGGCCTTCAGCCACCGGTGTTGCTGCTTCGAGAAATACTCGGCACCGTGCGCCTGGCAAGCGTCTTCGACAACCATCACGCCATATCGCGAGGCCAGCTCAAGGATCGCGTCCATCTCCGCCGGCTGGCCATAGAGGTGTACCGGGACAATAGCTTTAATATCGCGGCCGCTCGCCGAGTGGACGAGCTTACCCGAATCGCGCCGGCACTGCTCTTCGAGAAACCCCTCGAGTTTCGCGGGGTCCATATTCAGCGTCCGCTCTTCTACCTCAACGAACAGCGGCTCGGCGCCCGCCTGCGTGATCGCCTCGGTCGTGGCGATGAACGTGTTTGGAACCGTTACAACGGCGTCGCCCGCTGCCACGCCGGCGGCCATCAGCGCAAAGCGCAGAGCATCGGTTCCGCTCCCGACCCCCACGGCAAAGGATGCCTGGCAGAAGCCGGCAAAAGCCTGCTCGAACTCCTCGACCTTCTCGCCGCCCACAAACGCTGCGCTCCGGAGCGCCGTCCTGAACACCTCAACGAGCTCCTGTTCGAGCTCAAGGTGCGGGGCGGCTAAATCGAGAAACGGTACACGCATAGATTAGGACCTCGCAGTTTCCACTTCGGCCACTTCGGGGGTGATATATCTCAGCACACGCGCGGGATTTCCGGCCACGATCGAGCGCGCCGGCACGTCGCGCGTCACGACGCTCCCGGCGCCCACAATGGCCCCTTCGCCGATGATCACGTTCGCCAGAATAGTTGCTCCGGAGCCGATGGACGAGCCCCGCCTCACCAGCGTCGGCGCCACTTTCCAGTCCTTCTCCGTTTGCAGCTCCCCGGCGGAGGTGACGGCGCGCGGGTAAACGTCATTGATGAAGGTCACATTGTGCCCGATAAAAACGCCATCCTCCA
Organism: Terriglobia bacterium; assembly: GCA_050745245.1. Classification (GTDB taxonomy): domain Bacteria; phylum Acidobacteriota; class Terriglobia; order UBA7540; family UBA7540; genus RH2-MAG17b. The sequence goes on from JBOGJW010000240.1 coordinate 1,777, forward strand.
TCGTGACCCCCTCGCAGATGAAGCTATGGCTGGAGATTTTGCAGTTGCTTCCGATTTTCGCGTTCTTCTGGATTTCGACAAACGTTCCGATCTTGACGTCGTTCCCGATCTCGCAGCCATACAGGTTGATAAACTTGGCGAGTTTTACGCCCCTGCCCAGCTTCACGTCGGGCGCGATGCAGAGGTAGGCGGACTGCTCCGCCTTGGGCTGCGTCACCCGATAGTTCAGCATCGCGCGCGCCGGCTCGATTTCAGGCGCCAGATCAACACGAGATTCCCTCATAGTTCGACCGCTGCCCCCTTTCGCTTGAGCGACCGATGCGCCGCTTCGAGCATCTTCACCACGCGCAGGCCCGCCGCCCCGTCGTTAAACGGCGTCTCGTTCTTCTCTATGCAATCCAGAAAATACTCCGCTTCGAGCTTCAGGGCCTCGGACTGCTCGATCTTTGGCGCCCACATGTCGCCGGAGCGATAGCTAACGAGCAGCTCGTACACGCCCTGCCGGTTTTTCACCTGAACGCCTTTGTCGTACACCTTGATCTTCTCGTCCGCCTCGAGATCGTTCCAGACAAGCATCTTTTTTTCCCCGCCAATCAGCGTGGTTCGCACCTTCACCGGAGAAAGCCAGTTGACGTTGATATGGGCGATGATGTTGCGGGGAAAATAGATGGTGATGAACGCCACGTCCTCGACGCCGTTCAGGTGGGCTTCGCCCGTCGCCACTACGAACTCGGGCTGCTCGTGGATCACGTAGTCCATGATCGAGAGGTCGTGCGGCGCGAGATCCCAGATCACATTCACGTCGTGCTGGAACAGGCCCAGGTTCACGCGCGTGGAGTCATAGTAGTAGAGATCGCCGAGCGTGTTTTCATCGACGAACTGCCGGATTTTCTTCACCGCGCCGGTGAATAAAAACGTGTGATCCACCATAATGACGAGGTTGTTCTGGCGCGCCAGCTCCACCAGCTCCTCTCCCTGCTCGGTGTTGCAGGTGAAGGGCTTTTCAACGAAGACGTGCTTTCCGGCGTTTAATGCGGCCTTGGCCAGCGTGTAGTGCGAGGCCACTGGCGTGATCACCGCAACTGCATCGAGGTCTTCCATCGCCAGCAGCTCCGAGAACTTGCTCGCCAGCCGTACCCCCGGATGCTGGCGCTTCGCGCGCGCAAGCGCCGACGAGCTGCTGTCGCAGATGGCCGCCAACTCGGCGCGGTCAAGGCCGGCGAAGTTTCTGGCGACGTTTGGCCCCCAGTACCCATATCCGGCAATCCCAACTCTAAGCATGCTATTTCTCCCTCCCAGCCCGACGAAACTCAGTAGGCTCCCACGCCAGAGACAACGGCGCCCGGGGTCTTCAGCAGAATCTTCAGATCAAGCCAGACCGACCAGCTTTTGGCGTAGCGGAGGTCCAGCCGAACCATCTCATCAAACGTCGTCCGGCTTCGCCCCTGCACCTGCCACAGCCCGGTAATGCCCGGCTTTACGCCCAAAACCCGGCGCCGGTGCCACACGTCGTAGCACTCCAGCTCATAGGGAATTGCCGGCCGCGGGCCTACCAGCGACATGTCGCCCTTCAGCACGTTCCAGAACTGGGGCAGCTCGTCAAGGCTGGCCTTCCGTAGCAATCGCCCCAGGGGCGTGATCCGCGGGTCGTTCCGCAGCTTGTAGACTGCGCCGGGCTTTGCTTCGCCGCCAAGGATCAGACTTCGGACGTACTCCTGATGAATGCTCGCGTCGTTCGTGACGCGCATCGACCTGAACTTAAAGCACCGGAACGGCCGTCCGTGCTGCCCCACCCTCTTCTGCCGGAAGAACACCGGTCCATCTGAGGTCAGCTTCACCAAGCCCGCGATCAGCGCGAACAGGGGCGAAAGCGCGGCAAGCGCCACAATGCTTCCGGCGACGTCGATCATCCGCTTTAGAATCCGCGCCGCTTTCCGGTCATCGCCATTTCGGAAAAGCTTCAGCTCCCGGTTGCCATTGTCTGCCGGATGGCCCGCATTCCAGTCTTCCGGGAAGAAATTGACCGAGATCGTGATACCCCGCGCGCGGGCGGCGCCAAGAGCCGCCTGAAGCTGGTCCTGCATACGCTGCAGGACGGCGTCACCCACCAGGCTCTTCTCCCCTTCGGCAATTTCGGTAAAGATGATGCCGATCACGGACCCTTGCTCGTGCCACCCCCGGATGTCCGTCTCCCGCGTCGCGGATGAAAGCACGGCCAGTATCTCGGCCAGCACTTCCTTTCCGTCCTCGCCCCCCAGCGACTTGCCGGCACCGACCAACATCAGCAGCAAGAGCTTGCGCGAGCGCTCCACGCGCTTTCGCTCGAGCATGAGCGCGCGCGCGAAGTCCTGCGCGCAGAGGAACCAGTCGTGCCCCGCGGTCGAAGCCCACCACCCAGTGCGCTCGCCCGAATCGCTGGCGCTCGCCCGGCGTCTTAACGACATAGTTTTCACTCGGTTTCAGACGTTCCGCCGCTCGTCGCGCAAACGGCGCTGGCCGGCTTCGCTCATCCCTCGATGAATCGATTCGCTATTCGCGATTTACGCCCTGAGGCGCGGCGTTTTTCTCGTGCTGTCCGTTGTTACTGCGGACGGGCAAGCCTGCCTGCCTCATTTTGTACAGAAATGCCCGATAGCTAATGCTGAGCGATCTTGCCGCGCGCTTTCGATTCCAGGCATGAACCTGCAGAGCTTTCAAAATCGCTCGCCTCTCACACGCCATTGAAGCTTGCTGAGCGATCTTCTTCAGCGAGACCGGCTCGTCCCCGATCTCGATCTCGGCGTCGTGTCCGTTGGCGGGCACCGCCAGCAATTCGCGGCTCACCGACTCTTCCGAGCCGAGGATCACGTATCTCTTCACGAGGTTCTCGAGCTGCCGGATATTCCCGGGCCAGTCGTAGGCCGCCAGCAGGTTCATCAGCGACCTCGAGAGCGGGCGCGCGGCGCTTTTAAGCTTGGTGTTGTGCGTTTCAAGGAAATAGTCCACCAGCCCGCGAATGTCCTCGCGCCGCTCGCGCAGCGCCGGAAGCCGGATCGGAAGCACGTTTATCCGGTAGTACAGGTCCTGCCGGAAGGTCCCTTGAAGGATTTCGCGGGCGAGCTCGCGGTTCGTGGCGCACACCACCCGTACGTCAACGGTTTTGTCGCGCTGCGAGCCAATCCGCGAGAATTGCCCGTTCTGCAAAAGCTGCAACAGCTTTGCCTGCAGCATCATATCGAGATCGCCAATTTCGTCCAGGAAGAGCGTGCCGCGGTGCGCCATCTCCACACGGCCCGGCTTTGAGGCGTAGGCTCCAGTGAACGCCCCCTTCTCGTAGCCAAACAGTTCGCTTTCGAGCAAGGTGCTGGGTATCGCCGGGCAACTCACCTTCACCAGCGGCCCATCGCTCCAAGGCGAGCGGTCGTGCAGGAACATGGCGATTACTTCCTTGCCCGTCCCGCTCTCCCCCTGGATCAGCACCGGCACGTTGTTGCCCTTTACTTTCTCCAGATCCTGGCGAACCTGCTGCATCACGGCAGACCGGCCGAAAATCACCGGCTCAGGCGGTAACATTGATGCCTGGGTGGTCGCGATTGGCGATGCCGCCTGGAGAGCGGACGAGAATGGAATAGCCTTTAAGATGGTGTCACTCATCGGCGATAGCCTGTTCCTTGTGCCGGGGACCGGGCGCGGACTCCAGGGCGAATCGGCTATTCTGCCCCGACACGGCCAGACCGGGAAAACAGGTGATCTTCAGCGGGCTTTTTTCTTTGCAGGGACCGCGGTGTCTTTCGGATAGTAGTAATCGTATCCGTAGGTCGAGTGTGGGTCGACCTGGTTTAGTACCACGCCGACAAATGGCGCCCCGCGAAACTCGCGGTACGCTTGCTGGGCCAGCCCGGCAGAGGTTTCATCGGCCTGAAGAACCAGCAGCACCCCGTCACAGGATTGCGCCATCAGCCGCGCATCCGCGATCGGGATCACCGGAGGCGAATCAATAATGATCCAGTCGAACGCCACCGCCAGCCGGTTCAGGAGCGCTTGGAAGCGCCCGTTCGCGATGAGCTCGCTGGCGTTCGCCACCGGAGCGCCGCCCGGCACGAAGAAGAAGTTGTCCAGAGGACCCCTCTTTACGACGGCGAATTCGTCGACCTTCCCGGCTAAGTAATCGGAAAGGCCCGGCGCCGCCGGAACTCCCAGCGCCCTGTGCAGACGCGATGAGCGCAAGTCGGCGTCAATCAACAGCACGTGCCGCTCGCGCTGCCATACAATCACCTGGGCCAGGTTGGCCGCTAGGAACGACTTTCCCTCGCCCGGCATCGGGCTGGTTACCAGCAGCTTCTGCAGCGGCTTCCGCTGGCGCACCAACTCCAGGCGCGAGCGCAACGTGCGGAACTCCTCGCTGCCACGCGTTCGGAACTCCTCCCCGTAAAACAGGATCATTGCGGGGTCCGGAGACCACTCGCTCTGAGGGCACTTATCGCTGATCGCCTGGAAGACTTCGGAGTCCGCGGGCCGCTCACCTTGGAGATCTCGCGCCAAGCCCCCTGATGCCGTAATCGGCGGGCCCGAGGCCGCCGAGTCCGCAGGCGCTTCCCAGGTGGCCGGCTCTACGCCAGGGGTAAGAGACTTGCTCTTTTCGTCGGTGGCTCTCCGCGTGAGAGCGTCATGAATTCTGCTCATAATTTTCCGTCCGTCCGAAGTTGGGGCGCTTGAGGCGTTTGTGTAAAAAACCGCGGCTTTGCGCTGTAGCGGCGCTCTATGAGCGCCGAAT
>JBOGJW010000241.1:0-3554 GCA_050745245.1 Terriglobia bacterium
CTTCGCTGCGCTCAGAATGACAGTCATCGTTGCTTTGCCGCAGCCTCGCACGCCTTCGCAAAGTTCAGGCGGCGCAGACGGCCAGCGCATTGGCAGGTTGCATCGCCTCTTCACTCCGCTGGATCGACCGGATCACGCCATCCTTGCCGATCACAAAGGTGACGCGCTTGGCCAGGTGAATCACCGGGATCAGCACCCCGTAGTTCTTCGCAACCGCGCGGTGGCTGTCACTGAGGATTGGAAATGTGGCGCCAAGCGATTCGGCAAAAGCCTTGGTCTTTTCGGGCTTATCCACGCTGATGGCGATCACCTGCGCCCCGGCAGCCTCGAATTTGGCGATATCAGCCTTATACGCCTTAAGCTCGCTTGTTCAGCCGCCGGTGGACGCCTTGATGTAAAACGCCAGCACCACGGCCTTCCGGCCCAGATAATCACTCAGGCGAGCTTCATTCCCATTCTGATCCGGAAGCGCGAAATTCGGGGCGTGATCTCCAACTTGCGGTGCGCGATGGCCTGACATGCTCCCCTCCCTACTGCGTGTGCGCTTGGCGAAACACCGTGCTGCCGAGCTGGCCAAGAAAGAATGGCGTCTGTTGCCCGCCTTTGGTTCTCGCCAGCGCGTCATGATACCGGCAGTGCGCGAACGAAGCCTGCTTACGCTCGCCAAGAGTCTCATAAATCCAGCCGAGCTCCTGGTAAGCAGCGGGGTAGTTCGCGTCCAACGCGACAAAGGCCTCCAGGTCCGCGGCGGCATCCTTCAGGTGCTGCTGTCGCGCCAGCAGCCGCGCTCGCCAGAGGTACGCTGAGACGGTCTGCGGGTCCAGGGCAATCGCGCGATCGAGCTCCGGTTTGCTCTCCGCCAGATTTCCGGCCTTCAGCAGCGCCGCACCCAGCGCCGAGTGGTAGAGGGCCATGCCCGGCTGAATGGCCGCCGCTTTGCGGAACGCCTCAACGGCCGCGTCCGTGTGCCCCTGCTCAAGCTGAACAGCTCCTTCCAGAAAATACGCCTCATCGAAGCTGGAGTTCAGCCGGATCGCCTGATCGCACGCGCCAACCGCATCGCCATACCGCTTCATGCGCACATAGACGAGCGCCATCTTGTAAGGGAAGCCGGCCGACTGCGGCTCCATCTGCCGAGCCTTCTCAAGGCTCCCGAGCGCTCCGTTGTAATCCGACTCGGCAGCCTGGACCTCGGCGTAAGCAGAGAGGTACTGGGCGTTTTTCGGGTCAGCAGCGGTTGCCGAGGCGAGCAGCGGCGCGGCGTCCTTGGGCTTGTGATTGAGCATCAGCGCGCTGCCCTCGAGGTATTGCACCTCTCCGGGCGCGCCCACGCTCGGGGGCACACCCTTGAGCACGGCGAGGGCTTCGACGCCTTCCATAGCCTGAACGCTCGCCTGCGCCAGGAGCACCTTGAGGCCGTTGTCGCCGGGCGCTATTTCGCACGCGCTTTCCAGGAGCTCGCGTGCCTTCTGCGCCTGATCGTGATCCATGCAAAGGCACGCCAGCGCAGCATCCATCTGCGTATTATCAGGGAGGATATTGGTTGCGCTGTCGATCGTCTGCAGGGCGCCCGGGGTGTCGCCAGCGCCGAACTGCGCGCGCGCCAGGTTGGTCCACATCCAGGGGTTCTTGGCGAGCGGATCGCGCACCTGTTGCAGATTGACGAGGGCTTCGCGCGGCTGGCCGGCGTCGAGCAGAGCGAGCGCGAGCGCGTAGCGCGCGGCAGTAAAGTCCGGCTTTCGGCTGACCGCCGTCTGAAGCTCGTGAATGCCGGCGGACGGCTGGGCGTCCTTAAGCAGCGCGAGGCCCAGGATGTAATGGACGTTCGGCGTATCGGCGCCGAGTTGAATGCACTTGCGGAAGTTGAGGACCGCCTCGCTGAATTTCCCTTCCGCGCCCTCGGCCGTGGCGAGGTAATAGAAGGCCGGCGGCGAGGGCGCACGCTGGGCAATCTGCGAGAACACCTGCTCCGCTGCGGTGTATTGTCCGGCGCGCAGGGCCTCCATTCCGCGGCGCTGAAGCTCGGCCAGCGACTGCCCGGAGGCAAGCACTGGGCACAGTGCCACAATTGCGGCGAGAGCGCACAGCCGTCCACGCTCCGCCAGATAACTAAACACCATCCTGCACCTTGCCCGAGGCACAAAATATGATAAAACGGGTCTGGCCGTTGCCACAAATTGCGGCGAGTTTAGCCGTTACGGCATCAGAAGCATTATTGTGAGCCCGCTCTCAGGTCGAGCACCGGCCAGCGGCGCGCCGCCGCCACCTTTTTCAGCCGCGCATCCGGGTTCACCGCCACTGGCTCCCCTGCGGATTCGAGCATCGGGAGGTCCGAGAAGCTGTCGGAATAAGCGCGCGCGCGGCGCAAGTTCGTCCCCAGCTCCTCGCAAACCCTGGCCATCATCTTCACCTTCTCATCTTCCGCGACCAGCGGCTTCGCGGTGTTGCCGGTGGCTACTCCGCCTTCGAATTCCAGCGCATTTGAGACGAGCCGGTCGAATCCGAAGTATCGCACCACCGGCCCGAGCACGAAGTCGAGCTCGCCAGTCAGAAGAACCTGGTAATAGCCCTGCTCCCGGCCCGAGTCCACAAGTTCCTTCGCCCCGGGATAAATCGAGGGCTGGATCGCATCGCGGAATAGCGTTTCCGCCTGCGCCTCCAGCCACGCCCTGCTCATTCCGCGATATTCGCGGAAAAAAGTTTCGTTGAACAGCCGCCGCGAGTAGCGGTCGAGCACCAGATAGGCCGGGACGCTGGCGAAGATGCGGGTGAATCTCCACGCCGCTCGGGCGCGCGAGGGCAAGCGGCGCAGCAGAAACGCGTAGCGCGTGACGATGTTGCTCGAGACCAGCGTGCCGTCAAAATCGTAAAAAGCAACGTGGCGTGCCTGGGACATATGAAATCTAGCGCCGGTCTTCCTATTCCCTGTTCCCTATTCCCTGTTCCCTATTCCCTGTTCCCTATTCCCTGTTCCCTATTCCCTATTCCCTGTTCTTCCGACGGACTTCTCTATCCACTGTAAGTAATCGAGCGACCCGTCAATTACCGGCAGAGCGATAACCTCCGGCGTGGAATAGGAGTGGTTGCTCAGGACGAACTCTTTGAGATCGCCGAAATGGCCGCGAGTGGTCTTGATAATCAGGAGGAGCTCGCGGTCATCCACAATTTTACCCTTCCAGCGGTAGAGGGAGCGTACGGCCGGGGTGATGTTGACGCACGCGGCGAGACGCGATTCGATGACGCCCTGCGCGATCTTCCGGGCTTCGCGTGCGTTGCCCACCGTGACCAGCACCACGATTTTATTTGTCAAATGCCCCTCCTGATCTCAGCGTACGGCGCCGCAATTTTGTACCTCTTTTGTTTCTTGGTAAATGCGTCGCAAACTTGTCATTCTGAGCGCAGCGAAGAATCCCCGCATTTCGCTAGGCTTCGAAAAATACAGGGATTCTTCTCTCGGTCGCCGCGGCGGCCTCGCTCAGAATGACAGTTTCATCCAGTTGCAGCTTGGTTGCGGCTCTGCCGCGCTGCGCTACCGGAAATGCGGGAGTCCATGT
>JBOGJW010000242.1:0-8797 GCA_050745245.1 Terriglobia bacterium
CAATACGCTCATCATGAATTACCTGCAGGACGCCAGAAATCATGCCGCGGAGATCTATACCCAGGTTGATGTCCGCTGGGTCGAGCCGCGCGAGGGCCGCTGGCTGGTTCACTTCAACCTGCTCGGCGAGGGCCGTGAGAAGTTCAGCGCGCCCGAAATGATGGTCAGCGCGGATTTGCTGGTGCTCGGCGCCGGCACGCTCGGCTCCACGGAGATTCTGCTGCGCTCGAAGTCGCGCGGGCTCGCCGCATCCGGGTGCGTGGGCGAGCGGTTTACGGGGAATGGCGACGTCCTGGGCTTCGCTTATGATACGGACCACGTGATCAACGGCGTCGGCTGGGGCCATCACCGTCCCGGGGAGATTCCCCCGGTTGGGCCGTGCATCACGGGCGTTATCGATCTGCGCGAGCAGGCCGCGTTGCAGGACGGCATGGTGATCGAAGAAGGCTCGCCGCCCGGCCCCTTCGCCGGATTCCTGCCGGCCGCGCTCGCCACCGCCGCCGATCTCGAGGCCAGCGAGGCGAGCGCGTCGCCGGAAGGTGAAATCCGAGGGCAGTTTCAGCGGCTTGCAAGCTGGCTGGAAGGGCCGTATCGCGGCGCGGTGAACAAAACCGAGACCTTCCTGGTGATGACGCAAGATGATGGCGCGGGCCGGATGGCGCTTGAGGGCGATGAGCTGCGTATCCACTGGCCAGGCGTCGGAGCCCAGTCGATTTTCGCCAAGGTGAACGCCCGGCTGCTGGATGCTACCAAGGCTCTGGGCGGCGCCTACGTTGCTAATCCGCTGTGGTCAAAGCTGCTGCACAGCAACCTCACCAGCGTCCATCCGCTGGGCGGCTGCGTAATGGCGGAGGACGCGGCGCATGGCGTGGTGAACCATAAAGGCCAAGTGTTCTCCTCGGCGAGTGGCACGCAGGTTTACGAGAACCTTTACGTCATGGACGGCTCGGTGGTGCCGAGGCCGCTCGGCGTGAATCCGCTGCTCACCATTTCCGCTCTGGCAGAGCGCGCGGTCGCAATCGCGGCACAGGATCGCGGATGGAAGATCGATTACGCGTTACCCTCGCGCCCGAGCCAGCCGCCCGCTCCGCGCAAGCTCGGCATGCAATTCACCGAGACGATGAGCGGCTATTTCTCGAACCGCGTGAAGGACGATTATCAGCGTGGCGCCGCCGAGGGCCAGGCCGGCAACTCGCCGTGCAGCTTCACGCTTACGATCATCTCCGAAGATTTGGACGATATGCTGACCAATCCCCAACACCCGGCCCGGATGCTAGGCAGCGTGAGCGCCCCTGCGCTCTCGCCCTCTCCGCTGACGGTGAACGACGGCGTTTTCCACCTGTTTGAAGTCGATCCGGCGCAGCCCGCCACGCGCCGCATGTGGTACCGCATGCCGCTCTATGCGGATGACGGCCGCGCGTTCTTCTTAGCCGGCTTTAAGCTCATCCACGACCAGCCGGTCTACGACGTCTGGCACGATACGACCACGCTTTATGTCACGATTTACGACGGCGCGAGCGATACCGCGCCAGTCCTCGGCAAAGGGATCCTGATCATTCGCCCGCAGGATTTCTTCCGCCAGCTCACCACGATGAAAGCCACACATGCCGCCAGCCTGGAGCAGCGTGTTGAATCTGAAGCGCGCTTCGGGCGCTTTTTCCTGGGCGTGCTGGCGCAGAAGTACGGCGGAATTTTCGGGGCGTTACTTAAGGACAGTGTGCAGGGGTAGAGAGTCTGTGTGAAAACTGGTTTGTAGCGGCGGCGCCCTCACCGCGGGGCTTTATCTTCAACCGTTGCGGCGATGGGGACATCGCCGCTCCAGCGCAAGACCGCAGTTATCGCACGGAATCTAGACCCGCAATCAAATTTTCAGCGTGAACCCGGCATCGCCTGTCGCGCTGCGTATCATGGCACGAGTTTAATCGCGCCACAAAATTCGGCTTTCACGCGCGGTCGATATCACGTGGATCATGCTGATATCATACCTTCATCAAGGAGCCCCTATGCCAGAAATAGTCGTACGCAAGATCTCCCCTGAGACCCACCGGGCGCTGCGCATCCGGGCGAGGCAGCACAAGCGGAGTACCGAAGCGGAAATTCGCGCGATCCTCGATGGAGTCGTACAGTCTACTACTCGAATGGGGCTTGGCTCTGCGCTTGCAACGCTCGCCGAGCCGTTCGGCGGCCTCAACCTCGAGATCATGCGGGACAAGACATCCGCAGCGCCGGCGGAACTCGCGTGATCTTACTTGATACCAATGTGGTCTCCGAGCCGACGCGGCCGACGCCTGATCCGAACGTACTTCGATGGCTCGATGCGCAGGCGGCGGAGAGCCTCTATCTCTCAACCGTCAGCCTCGCCGAGATATTGCTCGCCATTGCAAGCTTGCCGGCTGGCAAGCGGCGCAAGGCGCTCGGTGCGGCCCTCGATGAGCAGATCATCGCGCTCTTCGGCGAGCGGATCGTGGCGTTCGATATCGGAGCCGCCGAGGCTTACGCGAAGATCGTCATTCGCGCCCGTCTCCACGGCCATCCCGTCGCTGTGGCGGACGCCCAGATCGCGGCGATTGCTCTATCCCGTCAGTTCAGTGTGGCCACACGCGATGGGGCGCCATTCCAGGCCGCCGGCATTCCCATCATCAATCCCTGGACCGCGACACCCCGGGGTTGAACCCGGCAGGTCGCGGCCGGCCAAGCCCGAGCGGTAGGGAGAGGCGATGCCGAGGGCATGAGCTTTTTGTTTGCTGGCTGAGCTCAAACTATGCCTTCAAAACTTGCTTGCCTTTTCGTTCCTCTCCTCCTCGTCACCTGCGGCGGCGGGAATGGCGGCGGCAACATCGCCGCGTCTTCGCCGGGCACTCCGCCTGCCGCTCCGAGCTTCCTTCAGATGGCCGCCGATGGCATCGCGACGCTCCAGGGCGACTGGTACAACCAGACAACCGGCCTGTGGAACACGACGGGATGGTGGAATGCGGCTAATGTCGTGACGGTGCTGGCCGATTACTCAAAGCTGAGCAATTCCACGCAATACATTCCCGCCATCTCCAACACCTTCGCGCTGAATTCCGGGGGCGGGTTTCTGAACAACTATTACGACGACGAAGGCTGGTGGGGTATCAATTCGGATTGGTGTGGTCGGGACCGTTCCAGAACGAGTCGCCGGGAAACGCCGCCAGCCAAACCTCCGCGATTGATTGCTTCCTGGCCGCCTCCGAAGCTGCTCCGTAGGGTGGCGTGGGGCCGCAACCAATCGCCATCTTCAGTCATTCCCGCGAACGCGGGAATCCAGGCGCCGTGCGGAGGTATTCCCGCCCCAGGCGGCACGGCCGGCACTCCTTGCGATTACAGAACAAAATGTTCGGACGCTCGCCGATCAGCTTCATCGTGGTCTGAATCACGTCCATACCTTTCATCAGAAAACAGAGGGCGTCACCGAGGCCGAGATCGATGATCATCGCGGCGCGGCGCATCGGGTATTCGACGGCGTTGAATGCCATCGAGCAGCTCGGCGAAGAATCGAGCGCGCGCTCAACGATGCTGCCATCCGGCATCAGCATTTTTGCGACCGGCGCCAGGCCGTCCTTCCATGCGAATTTCTTCACGCCTGCATACGATTCCCCTACATGAATCGTGGAGTTTGCCAGGTGAGTGACGCCGATCAGCAGCACGTAGCCCCCCGCTTGCGCGATGCGTCCGACCGGTGAGTCGGACCCGAAGGTGAGGCCTCGATCGTGGCCCGCCAGGAAATCCGCGGCGCGCCTGCCCTGTGCGATCACAGAATGAGTGGGATGAAGGCTGCGCAGCGTGCCGGAGCGGCGCCGGAAGATTTCCGTCAGCGCTCCGGCGCGGCTTGCGGTGGTTTGTGGATCGAAATAGGGATCGGGCAGAGGATAAGTGTAGTTGAACGCCGGCATCGCCACGGTTCCATCAGTGGAGGTAATTTCCAGCAATGCGTCAATGAGCGCATCGGCCACGCCGTCGATTGGCCCCACGCTGCGCAGGCTGCTGTGGATCAACAGATGGTCGCCGCGCGTGATCCCTTTGCCTGTCAGGATTTCTCTGATCTGCGTCTTAGTGAGCATGCCAAGAGCCAGTGGCGAGTGACGAGTGACAAGCATAGCGCCCAGGGTCCGCAGTGCGACCCCGCGCCGTGCTCATAGCCTGGCTAAAAGGCCGCGGCGTCACAAGGCGAACGTTCGTGCTATAGCTTCACGCGCTGAGGGGAACGTCGGCGGGAAGAATGGGGACGCTGGCCGGCACCCTCTCGTGCAGAACAATCTCGGTGGCTTGCACTCGCGGCTCAGCATGGAAGCGGGACTGCATTGAGCCGTCCGCCAGGAAGTTGCACAGAGCGAGCAGGATCATTCCTTGATGGTGAGACATCCAGGAGCGCACCAGCTCGTATTTTTTCGCGCCCCCATTATGCTCGTAATCAGCCGATTCGAAGAAGCCGAGCGCCCCCAGCCATCCGGCTTGCTGCATCCGGCGCAGATTCTCGGCTGCCGCCGCTGGGTCGGTCGAGAGCGCGAGCAGGGTTGCGTAGGGCGCGACGACCCCGGCAGATACTTTCGAGCTGATGGCCAGCGAGGGAATTCCGAACGCCTGGTACTGGTAGCGGCCCTCCGCATCCCGCGCGCTGTACCCTGCCTCCGAGACGCCCCAAGGCCGGCGCTTGCGGCGGCCAAAATCCTGCTGGCAGCGCACCGCGGCTGCCTGGCTCTCGGCAAGGATTGTGCCCGGGTACGATTTCATCCACAGATCCGGCATGAGGTACTCAAACATTGTTCCCGACCAGGAAAGCAGCGCCCTTTTCCCTTGGCAGAGCGCCTGCGTTCGCCCCAGTTGGAACCAGCTTTCTTCGCGGATGTCGTCCTTGGCAATGGCGATGAAGGCCGCCGTGCGGGCTTCAGAGGCGAGCAGGTCATAGCAGGACTTTTCGAGCTTTTGCGTCTCCACGTTGTAGCCGATCGAGAGTAGCCTGCGCACGGGGTTATAGAGAAAGCGGAAGTCCATCTCGCGCACCAGCGCGTCGGCGCTTTCGGCGATGCGCCGGAGGCTTGCCGTCAAGGCCTCGGCATTTCGCCTGGAGTTTCGAATCGCTACCAGGAAGCGCTCGGTGTCGACCTCCGGAGCGACAGCGCCTTGGGATGCACCCACCGGACCGGCGGGGGTTTCCCGGATCATCGTTTCGAGCCGCGAGAGGGTTTGCGGCAAGCTCTCCAAAGTGACGCCTTGGCGCGTCGCGTCGTGGTTCTGCAGCTCACACCCGGCGAGTGTCCAGGGTGCAAGGCGCTCCGCCGTGCTCCTGAAGCTTTGCAGAGTTTTGCGCAACTCCCCGGCCCACCAGCGCGGCTCGGCGCCAGCATCGGCGGCGTGCCAGTGAGCGATCTTGGTATCCAGCTCGCCGGCCTTTTTTCCTAGTTCAGGAAGCTGCGAGAGCCAAGCCGTCGGATCATCTCCCAGCGTGCTGAGGCGCTGCGTCAGCTCCTTCAGAGCGGCTGATGCGGGATCGGATTGCAGGCGAGGCGCTTTTGGTGCAGCCTGGCTCACAGATTCAGAGAGCACGCTCAAGTGAACCCGCAGTCCGCCCGCGAGGGAGCGCTGGAACAGCGGACTTCGAATCATACCCAGGGCGCCCTGTTTGAGCGTCCAGAGGGAAGCCGCGAGGTTGCCGCTGTCGACAGTGGAGACGAAGACCGGCTTCACCGGCTCGAACGTGTCGGTCCGAGTCCAGTTCAGAAAATGGCCCTTGTGCCGCGGAAGGCGCTGCATGGCCGCGAGTGTTTGCTCGGTCTCGCGCGCGAATTCTTCGATGGTGATGAACCCAAGATCGTAGGCGGCCAGTCTTGCGTTCAGCAGAAGGCCCATGTTGGTAGGCGAGATGATATTGGCAGTGAGGCGGGGTGACTCCTGCACGGTGTCCGGCACGAGCCAGTGCACGCCGGCGGTGCACTCCTCGCGGAAAAAGCGCCAGGTACGCAGAGCGGTATTGCGCAGCAGGGCTTCCCCACTGGCTGAAATCTTGCTCTTGACGGAGGGCAGAGGGCTATCGAGCCAGCGGCAGAACGCGCCGGAAAAGAACCATGCGACAACAAAAGGAAGCGCCACCGGTAGCGCGTGCGGGCGGAAGATGACGAGGGCCGCGCCGAGCGCGATCGACATCCAGGGGGTCAGCCCCATCCACAGTTCCACCGGCGTTCGCTTCCTGGCCTTCAACTCCGATTGTGCGGCGGTTTCCCATTCGAGCATCCGCCGGTGGGTGACGGCCAGGCGAACCAGCGTGCGCACGATGGCATCGATGGTGACCAGCGCCTGGTGCAGCAGGAATACAAGGTTGAACAGCACGCTCACCTGCTCGGTGATGAATCCCTTTCCGGCTTCTTCGAGCGCGCCTTTCCAGTTTTCGGAGCTGGCCGCGCCGATGATGCCGAGGAGCAGCTGGAAGTAGGACGGTACCAGCAGGAGGACAAGAGTAGCGATGGTCCAGTAGAGCGCGCCGCCGGGAAGAAAGAACCAGCCCCCGAGAAGCAGCGCCAGCGTGGCGGCCTCGATCAGGCTTCGCCGGAGGTTATCCAGAATCTTCCAGCGCGAGATAAACGAAAGCGGGTTCGGCGATGATTTTCCGGAGTTGTCCGGAACGTGCGGGAGCAGCCAGCGCAGGATCTGCCAGTCGCCACGAACCCAGCGATGCTTGCGCCGGCTGTAGGCGCTGAAATGAGACGGATAATCGTCAATGACTTCGACGTCGGAAAGAAGGCCGGCGCGCGCGTAGGAGCCTTCGATGAGGTCGTGGCTCAGCAGCGCGTTGGCGGGGAAGCGCTGCGCCAGCGTTTTTTGGAAAGTGTCGACTTCGTAAACACCTTTGCCGGTGAAACTGCCTTCGCCAAACAGATCCTGATAGACGTCCGAGATTGCGCGCGTGTAGAGGTCAAATCCCGTCTGGCCCGAAAAGATGCTGGCCAGGCGCGAGCGCGAAACCGAATGAACGCTGATTCCAACGCGCGGCTGGAGGATGCCGTACCCCTTAAGGACGGTATTCGTCTCCGGATCGATGACGGCGCGGTTCAGCGGATGGACCAGCGCGCCAACGAGCTGCTGCGCCACGCCTCGCGGCAACTGCGTGTCGGAATCGAGCGTAATCACGTACCGCACGGTGGGCAGGATGGAAAGGTCTCCCACTTTCACCGGAAAGCTGTCAAAACCTCCGCGGAGCAGGTTGTTGAGGTCCAGCAGCTTTCCACGCTTGCGCTCCCATCCCATCCACGCGCCCTCGGCCGGGTTGTAGACACGATGACGGTGCAAGAGGTAGAACCCGCCCCTGCCGGCAGCCGCATACCTGCGGTTCAAATCCTCCACCAGGCCCGAGCAAAGCTTCACCAGCTCGTCTTTTTCATCGAAGGGCTGCGTGGAGTCGGGCGAATCCGTGAGAAGGGCGAAGTGGAGGTTCGGGTCCGCATTCGCGAGATAGCGCACTTCCATCTCCGCGACGGCCTCGCGCACCTGCTGAGCGGAAAGGAGCAGGTTTGGAACCACCACCATCGCCCGGGAGTCAGGCGGAATCCCGCCGGAGAAGTCGAGCTTCGGGAGCCGCCGCGGACGAATAAGAAAGCTGGCAACCTGATTCACGATGCGCACGGCGGATTCCATCGCCGGCAGCAGGAGCAAGGCGATTCCCGCGAAGATGGGGAGAAGAACCTGAAGCCCGCTAAGCAGAAATGCAATGAGCCCTACCGTGACGAATTCAATCGCCAGCACGTAGACCACCTCGGGCCAGCTCACAATGCGGCGCTCGATGCGCTGGGAGAGCGAGGGGCGATAGCTTGCGAAGGCTTCCAGTTGGCTTCGCCCATCATCGATAAGGTAGTAGCCGGCGTGGCGGCGCCGGTCGAACATCCGCGGCTCCTCGCCCGGCACCTTGCGCGCCTGACGGGCAAGCTCCACCGCGGCGGCGGCGATTTTCGTCTCCGGCAGGTCCGAATGCGCCGCCAGCTTTACGACCTCCTGGCGATACGTATCACGGCTTTCGGGATCCATTCGCGGGTAAATGCCGGAGGGATCGCCGGCAAGAATCTTTTCGGTCCGGCTGACGGCCCCGAAAATATTGCTCCAGTTGGCGTGGGCGATGGCCTGAAGGGCGAGAAGAAGCTTCTCGAAATCCTGCGGCGGCGCTTCGGGCCGAAGGCCGAGGCCGTTGGAGCTGGAGCCGCGGGAGAACGCCTCTGCCGCGGCCGCGATTTTCTCGAGGATCACAAATTGAAGAAACGGCTTGAGCGCCCAGATTTCATTTACATCGAGCGCTTCTTGCTCCTGGAGCGAGTCCAGGTATGCGCTAAGCGTCTCCTCGTTGCAATCACCCCCAGTCGACTTAATGAAGCTGCACGCCAGGCTGCTGGCGCGGGGAATGGGCCGGTGGCGCTCACCCCGGACCCAAGGCAAGCGCCGGATCGCCTCTCGATTGAGCGCGCCGCGCGTCTCGCGGAACGCCGCGCGCACCCGGCGAATATCATCCAGGATGAGGCGAAAGCCCGCCGGAACCTGGGCGTCCGGGCGGCCGTGCGCACGCCGTTCTGCCCGCTGAAGAGCGTCGAGGGCGTTGCGCCACCTTTTCTCGAAGGCCGCGTAGTCCGCCCGCCGGGGCCGCACGCCGCGCCACCCGGCTGCCTCCTGCCGCGCCTCCGCTTGCAGGCGAGTGCCCTGATCGAGAGGCGCCGCCGAGCCATGCTCCCCATCGAATTGGAGACACGCTGCTTGCTCGGCGGGTTGAGGTTGCGCGGTTAGAAGAGGTGGTGGTAAGCGT
>JBOGJW010000243.1:0-2874 GCA_050745245.1 Terriglobia bacterium
CGACACATCTATAATGGCGTAATCGTTGACAAGGTTATTTTAGCCATATTTGGGGACACGTCGGCTGCCGCGTGCCGGGCGCGGATGTAGCGGCGGGTTTATCCCGCCATCCAAAAATGGCGGCGTAAAGCCGCCTCTACGCGCCTGAAACTGAGGCATTACCTTTTTTTTCGCAAACATTTTGGATGCTCGCGGCTCCCGCCATCGGTGTCACCCCCCGCGAAAGCGGGGGTCCATTAATTAAGTGGATTCCCGCTTTCGCGGGAATGACTGAAGATGGCATCGGTTGCGGCTCTGCCGCGCTGCGCTATCAACCCAGCCTAATTTAGAACGGCCGGCGGTGAGGACACGGCCTCTGCAAATCGCAAATCGGGAATCGTAGCGTAATTCTAGAACTCACTGATTTCAGGACAGTTCCTGGCTTCCTCCTTCTGGCCGCCCGCGCCACGCGGCGCCGGCGACAGGTCCGCACTCCACTTTTTCGCCGAATTGAGGCCTTGCGCGTGCATGCTTGCCCTCTGGTTCAGGATAGCAGTCTTCGCACGCGGCGTTGAGACGCATGGGACAGTTTTTTGCTTGCCACTTGACACGTCTCGCTTCTCACTTGCCGCTGTCCCGGGCCAGCCGGCGGTCCATTTCTTCCGTCGCGTGAGTCACCGCCTCCAGATAGCTCGCAAACGTTGAAGGCACATTGACCTCTTTCTTTTTCATACCGCCCGTGCGGACCTTGAAGAGCGCGCGAAAGCTTTTCGCGTCGAAGCCAAGCAGCGCTGCGAGACGCTCCACGGCCTCACGCTTGGTGGGCGGCGGGGCCTCGCCCAACGCGATGAGGCAATGGCGGAAAAGCAGCGCGAAGGTGGATGCCGAACGCAGCATCAGCTCCAGCAGGTCCTTTTTCCGGCCAGCCACCGCGATTGCGCTCTGGCGCAGCCGGGTCAGGTTGTGGCGCAATTCGCGCTCAACCTGCAGGCTGTGCAGTTCCGTCGGCGCCTGAAGCGATCCGAAAACATCCTCTCCAAAAAGGAGGCGGTGGCTGGCCTTGATCTCGATCAGCTCGATGGCATATACGTCTGCCGCCTGCCGTAGCTCCTCGAGCGTGAAGACCAGCGGCGCCGGATGACCCTTTTTTGTCCACCAGCGGAACGCTGGGTGCAACTGCTCGAGCGCCCGCGGACCGATCCTGCGAAGCAGGCAAAGGACGTTGAGATCAGAATGGCCCGGCCTGAATTCACCGCTCGCCGCCGAGCCGTAGAGCGCCACGGAAAGCAGGTTTTCACCATCTGCCCGGGCAAGTCTCTTCACCAGCTCGTCCAGTAATCGATCCATAGAATTCACCAGCCGCCGCTCGCGCCGCCGCCCCCGGATGCGCCGCCGCCAAACCCTCCGAAACCACCGCCGCCACCTCCGCCAAAACCGCCGCCCCCGAACCCGCCAAAGCCGCCTCCCATCCACGGCCCGCCCCACCAGCCCGGGCCATAGCGGTGGCCCATGCGGCCGCCGCGAAAACCCGAGCCGCGGGAAGAGAGCAGCCCGAATCCCACAATGCCGAGGATAACAATCAGGGGAAGGTAGGGAATGCCGCTTGAATCGTCCTGCGCGCGGTCCTGCGGCAGCACGCGCTCGACGCTGTTATCCAGCTTTACGCCGCTCGATTGCGCTATAGTGCGGGCAACATCGCGCGTAAGCTGGACCAGGGCGCCGCTATAGTTTCCTGCTCGCAGCGCCGGTCTCACTTCGCGGCCGAAACGGCCTACGAGGCCATCGGTGAGCACCGGTTCCAATCCGTAGCCCACCTCGATGCGATAGCGCCGGTCGCTAATGGCCAGCAGGATCATCACGCCGCGGTCCGTGCTCTTGTAGCCGGCGCCCCAGCGCGTGAACAGGTTATTCGCAAACATATCGATCGGCACACCGCCGAGCGAATGCACCGTCACCACCGCAATCTGCGCGTGCGTCTTCTGATCGACTTCCTGGCACAGCGCGGAGAGCTGCGCGGCGGCGTCCGGGGCGAGGACGTGCGCGAAGTCATTCACGTAGCCCTGCGGCTTAAGGTCGGAAACCTTTTCCGCCCAGGCGGCGGAAGCACAGGCGGTGCAGAGTACCGCGAGGATCAGAAGGTTTCTGACGCAGAAAAATCGAAACAGAGAAGCTCTGTAGGAGGCCGGGGCAGGCAACAAAAACCTCATTGAGTTTGAGCTTCCGGGATGCTGTAGCGCGGGAACTCCCGAACGTCACCTTGCGTCCGGCTTAAATGCCGTTTTGCCATCTGGATTCTCCCTGGGATGTCCTAACCATTATAATTCAACCCCACTGCGCGGCCGGTCTCCAGCGAATCAAGGCAGCGGTCCATCAGCCTCATCACTGCGCAGGACTCTTGCGGAGGGCACAGCCCCGGGCCGCGGCCGCGCTCGACGCATTCGGCGAAGTAGCGCAATTGCGCGGCATACATATCCTCGTCCGCGACAGTAATAGCTCTCGCCGGCTGCCCGGGAGCGTAGAGGCGCAATGGACTGCTCGCTTCTGCGCGCTCTGCCACGTTTCCGGCCACGCGAAATTCATATTCGAGACATCCCGCTTCGCCGGTAACGCGAATTCCGCAGGTAAACGGCCAATCGCGCGGCATGAGGAAGGTGGCTTCGATGCTGGCTAGCGCCTCGGGATAGCGCAGTATTGTCGTCGCGTGGTCCCAGGCGCCCGCTGCCGATTTCAGTCCCGCAGCCTGCACCTGCTGAGGCGGGCCGAGCAGCCAATAAACAAAATCCGCGTCGTGCACCTGGACGTCGAGGCGGGCGCCGCCGCTCATGGCCGGATCGCGGAACCAGCCGCCCCACGGAGGGTAGCTGGCAAGCCGCCAGGCGTCAACGGCGCGAATGG
>JBOGJW010000244.1:0-12542 GCA_050745245.1 Terriglobia bacterium
CATTGAGATCATGCCCAAGCTTACGAAGGTCGCAGGATTCGAGTGGGGCAGCGGGTTTTATATCAATCCGACTCCGCCGGAAGAAGCGGCCAAATTTCTGAGAGAGGCGGTTGTGCCCGTCGAGGCGGCGCGCTAATAGGCGATTCAAGCAATGGCCGCCGTTCCGAAAAACATCAAGCTGGAAGCGGGAGGGGGAACACTTGCGATTGACTGGGCCGGCGGCCACGCCAGCATCTACGAGTACCGGTACTTGCGCGACCACTGCCCCTGCGCAACCTGCACCGGCGCCGAGGGCGGGTCGCCGCGCGTCGCGAAAGAGCCGGGCGCGCTCCCGATGTTCAGCCCCGCGCCGCGCCCGCTGCGGGCAGAGGTCGTCGGACGTTACGCGCTGCAAATCTTTTGGAACGACGGGCACTCTACCGGAATCTACACCTTCTCGTACCTGCGCGAACTTTGCCCCTGCGCCGCTTGTAGGAAATCGGAAATCTGAGCCGGGAGTTTGAAGGAGGATCAGAAAATGTCTGGATCGTCGCGAACTGGATCTCCGGCGCTGGGATGGCTTGCACCGCTCCGGCCCGCATCTTCGCCGGGCTCATCCGGCGGGCTCCTGCTGATTGAAAACAAGGGAGAGCACACGCTCGGTATCATTGATCCTCGCGCCGGCAAAATGCTGGCAAAGGTCACGCTGAGCGGCGTTACCGGGCACGAGGTCGCGGCCTCGCCCAACGGGCGCTTCGCCTATGCTCCGATCTACGGAAACTCGGGAGTTGGCAGGCCGGGCTCGAACGGGCACGCGATTGACGTAATCGACGTGAGCGCCCGCCGCATCGTCCACAAGATCGATCTGAAACCGGTACGCCCACACTGCCCCGTTTACGCACCCGACGGCATGCTTTATGTCACCGCGGAGCTGGCCCAGGCAATCTATGTGATCGATCCCCACTCGCTCCAGCACGTCGCGTCGATCCCTACTCGCCAGCGCGAATCCCACATGCTTGCGATAACGCCGGACGGCAAGCGGGGCTACACCGCGAACGTTGGCGCAGGCTCAGTCACCGCGCTCGACATCCCGAATCGCAAGCCGATTGCCGTAATCCCCGTCTCGAAGACGGTGCAGCGCGTCTCCGTCACGCCGGATGGCCGCTGGGTGTTCACCGCCGACCAGACGCATCCGCGTTTGGCGGTAATCGACACCAGCGCGAACAAAGTGAAGAGCTGGATTCCGCTGCCCGGAGTAGCGTTTGGAACCACGGTCACGCACGGCGGGCGCTGGCTCCTGGCCACGCTGCCCAGCTCGAATAAAGTCGCGGCAATTCATGTTCGCAGCATGCGCCTGGCTCGTACCATTGACGTGCCCAGCGCGCCCCAGGAGATCCTGGTGCGGGCGGGCGACCGCACGGCTTACGTCTCCTGCGACCGCAGCGCCAAGGTAGCCGTTCTGAATCTTGCCAACTGGCGCGTCGATAAGCTGATCAGCACAGGCCGCGGCGACGACGGAATGGCCTGGGCCGCGATATAAGCAAGACGCAAAACGCCTCACGCAAAGGCGCAAAGCTACGCGAAGAAAAATAAAACGGTTGCACTTTGCGCTTCTTAGCGCCTTTGCGAGAGGCTGTTAATTCTTTCGCGCCTTCTGATGATCGTAGGCCGCCGTTCTCACCCCGCACGATCGTCCCACCCGGCGCCGAACGATGACCCTGTTTCGTAATGAGCCTGAGTTCGTTCGCTGGCTCGAGCGGCGGACCGCTGCCCGCGCCCCGGGCCTGCGGCTGGGCATCGGGGACGACGCCGCGCTGATCGAGCCGCGGCCGGATGCCCAGCTTGCGCTGACCACCGACCTGTCGGTCGAGGGCATTCATTTCAGCCGCCGCCTTCACCCTCCCGGCTCAATCGGACACCGTGCCCTCGCCCGGTCCCTGAGCGACATCGCTGCGATGGGCGCAGTGCCCAGGTTTGCGCTGCTCTCGTGCGCCTTATCTCGCCGCGCCGATCGCCAATGGGTGGAGTCTTTCTTCGGCGGCTTTCTCCGCCTGGCTCGCCGTTTCAAAGTTGCCGTGCTCGGCGGCGACACCGCGCGAGGCGGCGCGAGGACAATGATAGATGTTGCCGTGCTCGGCGAGATACCGAAGGGAAACGCGATGCGGCGCTCGGGCGCGCGGGCGGGAGATCAAATCTACGTAGCGGGGCCACTGGGGTTCTCCGCGCTCGGGCTGAGGCTGCTCCGCTCGGGCGAAACCCGGGATCGCGGCATCACGCAGCGCGCGATCCGCGCTCACCTCTACCCCGAGCCGCAATGCGCCCTCGGCTGTTTTTTAGCGGAAGAAAGATTGGCTTCGGCGGCTATTGACGTGAGCGACGGGCTTTCCAGCGACCTCGCACGCCTGTGCGAATCAAGCGGCGTGGGCGCGGTTCTCTTCGCCGAAAAGATCCCAGGCCCGGCGCCGTTCGGCCCCTGGACCGCGCGCCACATGCTCTCGCTGGCGCTCAATGGCGGTGAGGATTACGTGCTTCTCTTCACCGCGCGGCCTTCGGCAAAGTTGCCCTCGTCTTATCGCGGAATCACGCTCTCCAGGATCGGCGAGGTCACTGCTGCGCGAGCCCGCGTACTGGTGGAACCCGGCGGCAAGCAAAAGCCGCTTGCCCCTCACGGCTACGACCATTTTTCCCGCCACGCAACCCAGCATCGCCGTTAACACCGCCCAGCGGAATGAACCGTAATGCGGACCCGCTTTTCAGTTCCGCGGCGGTAGCCACGGTCAACCCGTTTTTCGGTTTACCGTGGGTTTGTAAGCCAGGATGGAAAGCCTACTGTCAGGAACTCGCTGACGGTGGCCGCCGATTCGCTCGCTGCGCTTCCCCTGATGAGATGTCCTGTTTGCGGCTCTGCCCGGTACGCCACCCGGCGTTCCGCACTCAATTGTAAGCGTCAAGCGAGGTGCATAACGTTTAGTTTTTCTGGGCGCGGTGCTCCGGTTTAACTCAGAAGCGGCAGTTCCTCGGGCGGGATCAGCAGACGAATAGAGCGCGCCTGCCCAGGGGTTCGCGCGATGAACCCGCGAGCTTCGAGCGTCAGGATCGTCTGATGCACGGACGGCGGCGCCACTTGAAAATACTGTTGCATTTCGGCTTCGGCGGGCGCACGTCCGTGGATGCGGGTGTAGGAGTAGATGAAAGCCAGGTATTGGCCTTGCTTGTGGTATAGCTTTTTTTCATCGTCACGCCGGCCGTCAGCCCAACCTCACGCTTGATTTGACGAAGTGTGACTTCCAGTTCGCCGGGAGCAATGCGCGGATTTGAGTGATCTTGGCTGAAGGCAAGCGAGCCAGCACATCGGCGAGATATTCCTGCGGGCTCAGGCCGCGCCGTCGGCAAGTGATCAGGATCGAATAGATCACGGCGTCGGGCGCAACCAGCCGGCGATGTGCTCGACCCACTGCACCATCTGCTGACGGGGAATCTCGACCCCGTGGCGCTCGCCGAAGATCCGTTCCAAGGCGTAGAAGGAGAGATGATCATCGTAGCGTGCCAAGACGAGATGCACGGCGAGTCCAAGCCCGAGCGTGCTTTGCGGAATCAGGCGGGGTGGCAACGGAGCGATGGCCACGCTGGCTTCCCCGGCGACAGGCATACTTCGGCCGCACCGTGCGGCGGCGGATCAGCTTGGCGGGAATCAGGTCGATCTCTTCGCTGACTTCTTCGCCGATGCGTTTTTTCTCGGAGCCACAGTGAGGGCAAAGTTTCGCTTCCGGCGGCGGCTCCAGCGTGACGGTCTCGGTTTCGAGCGCCGGAGGCAGGGGATGACGCGGTGGACGTGGCCGTCGCCTCCGGTGTTCTTCGACCAGCACCTCCTGGATCAAGGGCGACGGCTGTTGCGCTTTCTCGCGAAGATCCTCCGCCAGCGCCTCCATCTGCGTCTGCTCCTCGGACGATAGCTTTTCCGCCTTGGGACCGAAGAGCTGGCGGCGCAGTTCGGCGATCTGCGCTTGGGCTTCAATCAATCGGGTTTCTAGATCCACCACCCGCTCGACCAACTCTTGCCGCGACAGCGCCGCCAGCGATTCCAGCAAGGTCTCACGCGATGGCATGAGCGAGGATCTCCCGAAAGTTTCGGGCCAGCGGATAGACGTAGATGTCTTTCGCCGGCGCCCGCACCGTGAAGTTTCGATCCTGCCGGGTCCGTCCTTGGGTGGCGCCCACGTGCTGCCAGTTGGCAGCCCGGTACACCGTGCCGCGAAACCGCTGGCGCTCCACAAACTTCTCGACCAGCGCAAGGGGATGTCCGTATTTAGCCTGCCAGTCCGCGCTCAGCCGCCGCAGTACCCGGCCTAAAACCCAACTGCCCAGTCGCGGCACGTGCACCCAAGGCAACAGTAAAAATCGCGCGTTGTTGGTGATCCGCGAAAGATTCCGTCCGCGGGCCTCCGAGGTCCAGCCAATAAACATATCCCGGTCCCGGCACTTCCAGGCCGCCGAACCAAACAACACGCCGCCCAGCACGCGGCTCCCGCCCTGAGTGATCAGGTATTGCGCATTCTCGCCGACGCTGCTCGTGTAGCCGAGATAATGAAACTCCGCCAGCGCCGCCGCCAGCGTCTGTCTTCCCTCGGCATCTCCGCTGACCTCGTGGATTTCCAGCCGTCCCAGTTCGGCCAGCGAGGCGGCCCGAGGGGTCCGGTCCCAGAGCCGCGGCGCGATCCTCCGCGCCCGCATGCGGTTGGTCGGAGCCCAGCGACGCGGCGGCAACTGAATCCAGCCGCGCTCGTCCAGCTTCACCAACAAGCTCCGCGTCGCCATGTCCTTCAGCCGCCCCACTCCGTTGCGCCAGTTCCACTCCGCCTCCAGCCGCTCCGACAGCCGCCGGCGGCTCCAGTCCGGATGCGCCCGAATCAGCTGGCGAATCTGCTCCAGATCGGCCTCGCTCATCACCCGGCCTCGGCTCGAACCCCGCAGCGCACCGTCACGCCGCTCGGCCAGCTCACCTCGGCCGCCCACTCGGCCGGGGTGGAAACAGCCCATGGCTGCGGCAAGACGACCTCGCGGAAAGCAGCGGCCGCAGGGCGCCGGTGGCTTCGACGCAAGCCCACCGCCGTGGCGCCTCTCGGACAGACAGCGCCCTGATCGAGCCCACTCGCTGCCAGCCTCTGCTTCGGTGCCGGACTCGACCCGCGCTCATAGAGCCATCGCTGGAGCGTCTTCAGTTTTAGACCGTGTTGTTGCGCGAACTGAGCTTGGGGTAGCCCACTGGAGACGAAACGCGAGACCCATTGATTCCGCTCCTGGCGAGTGAAGAACGTACGAGACCGGCTGGCGACTTGTCTCATGCCCCAGCTTGCCAGACCCTGACCACGCGCACCAGATGTGCCGTGCTTGACGCTTACGGCGTAGCGCGGACCTGCCGTCTTTCAGAGCCCGCCCTGACGCATCTTCCTTGTTGTGCTGAACGTAATTTTGTGTGCAACTGGTTGGGAGTAAGTATCCTCCGGCAAAGCCGGAGGCTTTACGATTGCTGGCCCCTCAAAGGGGCCTGATTGCAATCGTTCAAAAGCAAAGTCGCACCCGACTTGGTCGGCATGCCCTAAATAGCGACCTCCGCCGCGATTGTTCGGTGCGGGCGGAATGGGTGAAATGCTCCTGGAACCGTCAAACTTTTACTACCTCCCCGGCAAAGCCGGGGGAACTCCCAGGGGATTAGGGCGGTTACGCCTTTCTCGGCCCGGAGAGGCGTCTGACTACATGGCCGGAAGAGCGACACCGAGGGCTTGGAGGATGACTCGCTGGCGAGCGTCCGGCTGCGGCAGCTGGGTCACCGTGTTTTTTTCATCCACCGGATAATGCAGCAGGCACAGGCGCGTCAGCGACAGCAAGGCGCCGGGCAGCGTGATGGCGCCGGTCCGAGTCCCGGTGGCGCCCAAGGCGGCTCGCAACCGCCGCTCCATCTCGCGACTGACTTTCAGGGCCAGCATGCAGCAGAAGACGTGCCCCCGCGTGCGGCTCTCCTTGCGTACCCACACCGGCCGGACCTCGAGCAAGCCGGTCTTGAGGGTGCGGAAGTCGCGCTCTACCTTCTGGAGCGAGACATAACTGTCATGCACTTGCTGCGCGCTCAGGCCGGCCCGAGCCACATCGGTCGTCACCACATAGCAGCCCGCCAAGTCGAGGGCCCGGCTGATCGCCTCCTCCTTCCTCTCCAGCTTCAACTGCGCGCCTTCCCGCTTGATCTCCACCAGGCCCGTCAGCTTGTACCGCCCGGTCCAAGCCGTCATTGCCCGCTGCCCCGCTTCCGGCTGGCAGCGAGGATGCGTCCGCACCTGCTCGTTGCGCGCCTGAATCTTGGCTTCCAGCTTCGCCAGCTTGTCTTCCAACCGACACTGCTCGCGCCGGGCCTCAGCCTCATTCTTGCGCAAGACATAGCGCACCCCTTCGGCTTCCACCTCGCATACCTGCTCGCTGAACAGGCTCAACTGCAAGGTCCCCTGGCTCAGCAGGCGGCGAATCTGGGGATCGGCCAGCGCCGTAATATATCGCAGCCCCGCCGCCTTCAGCGCCTCTTTCCCCTTACTCTTCACCATCCCCCGATCCCCGACAAACACCAACTCCTTCACCCCGAATTGCTCCTGCAGAATCTGGATCTGGTCGACCACCGTGGTGGGATCGCTACGGTTCCCTTCGAACACGCGCACCGCCAGCGGCTCGCCGTCCTCGTCCGCCAACAGGCCGATGACGATTTGCAGCTTGCCCCGCTTCCCGTCCCGGTTGTAACCGTACTCGCCCAACTCGTTCTTCTCTCCTTCCAGGTAGCTGCTCGTCACGTCGTAGAGAAACAGCCGCGGCGGTTGACCGCGACGACCCAGATAATGGCGAAACAGCGCCTTCTCGATCCCCGCCTGCCGCGCCGCCAAATCGTCCAGAGCGACATACAAATCGTCCTCGTCGAACTTCCCCAAGCCCAGCACCTCGGCCACGGCCTGATCTTCGGCCCAGCGCACCGCCGACAACCGCGAGCCTTGGTGGGCCACGCGAGCCAACACCAGGAACAACCCCAGTTTCGCCAGCCGGCTCTGACCGAGCGCCCCGCTGAGGCCCAGGGTTTCGGCGATCCGTTTGAGGACGAAGAGCAGTCCAAAGACCGGTCCCAGTTGAGGGGTCAGCGAGAGGTCGGCGGCCTGGTCGAATTCGCCGCGCAGCAGGCGGCGGAGGGCTTCGATGCGGGCCGCGGGCCAGTGGGAGAGGTTGGCGAGGGTACGGTTCTTGACCTTACCGTTCTGGCGGAAGGATTCGCGCAGGAGGAGGGCGGGGGGAGAGTTGCGGTTGGGAACAGCAGCGATATACATGACTTCTATATATCGCACATATCCTATCATGTCAAGCTGCATATTTATTATACATGACTACATTCACGCGCCTGTAAACGAGCGAGTCCTTTGGATAGAACCACATCGCCAAATCGCAACGAGGAAAATCCGTCAGATAGTGTCAACGCGTTTGGCGGGCGCACAAGACCGGCAGACTGGCTCGGCGCCGGGAACGCAGCCTGGGCGCGCTGGCATCCCGGCCACAATGCGGGCTGCCGGCGCCCCTCATCCGCCTCGCGGAGTTAACCTTGCGCGCGGCGACGGGCTCGTCCCCCTTCTGGCTGGGAGAGGCCGATATTCGCGAGGGAATTGCAGCCGTCTCCTTGAGGAAAGAACACCCAAGTAAACCTCAGCGCGCGGCGCGGAGCCTGCGGAGCTGCTGGCGAATGGCGGGTGCATTCGGGGCGTGCGGTGCGAGCTGGAGATACGCTTCGAGTTCGCGTCGTTCCGGGGCGGCTTGGCCGGCGCCCTCATAGGCCAGCGCCAGCCCATAATGAGCTGCGGGGAGGTCGGGCTTCAGCCGCAGCGCCTGCTGGCAGGCCGAGATCGCCGCATAGTAATCGCGCTGCGTGCGCAGGAGCCCGGCGACATCCACATATGCGCCAGCATCGTGCGGGTTGAGCCGCAAGTAGTCGTAATAGGTCTCGATGGCGTCTTTCGCATCACCGGACTGCTTCAGCGCCTGCGCGAGGCTGAGGCGCGCAGCGGCGTTCTGCGGGTCCGCGCGCAGCGCCTCGCGAAACTCGTTCACCGCCTCGCTGGTCTTCCCGAGCCGCATCCACGCCGCGCCGAGTTCCTGGTGTCCCAGGGCAAGATCGGGTGTGAGCTTCAGCGCCGCCTGCGCCTCGGCGACAGCCTTCTGATACTCTCCGGCATCGAGATAAACGCCCGCGAGACGGGCGTGTGCTTCGGACCAATCAGGACGCTCCTTGATAGCCTGTTCCAAGGCAAGCTCGGCTCTCTGCCAGTCGCCCGACTGCTCGAGCGAGAGCGCGAGCGCGGATTCACTCTGCGCGTCGCGCGGGCGCAGCAACAGGCTGGTGCGATAGGCCTGCCCCGCCGCTTTGGAATCGCCCGCGCGGGTGAGCAGCGCTCCGAGCTGCTCGAAGTAGGCGGGATTTGTCGCCGCCAGCCGCGCCGCTTCGCGGCTCTCCACGACGGCGCCCGCGAGGTCGTGGTTTCCATCGAGCGCCTTGGCCAGGCGGGCGTGCAAGCTGGCATCGCGCGGGCGCGCGTGAATTGCATCCCGGAAGGTAGGCACAGCGAGCGCATAATTCCGCTGCTGTAGGAGCAGGTCGCCCAGCGATGTGAGAATCTGGGGGTCTTCCGGCGCCAGCTTTACGGCCTGCTGAAGCTCCGAACGCGCCTCGTCCGGCTCGCCCGCCTTCTGCAGCACCGTCGCCAGCCGGAAGTGCAGCTCAGGGCTTTTGGGAGCGAACAGCAGCGCCTGGCGGTATTGCTTGATCGCCTGCGGCAGGTTTCCGCCGGAAGCGTAGGCATTGGCAAGATCGGTGTAGGCCTGGGGATCCTGGGGCCGAAGCTCAACCTCTTCCTGAAATTGCTGGAGGAAGGAGCTCACATCGGCCGACGCGCCGCGCGCCTCCGCCAGGTTACGTTTGTAGCCGCCATTGCCGGGATCGAGAGCGGCCGCCGTCTTGAGTTGGGTCACCGCGTTATCGAGATCACCGCTCTGACGCAGCAGCAACCCCAATTTCTCGTGCAAGGCCGCGTCGCCGGGACGCAGCCGTGCCGCCTCTTCATACTGCGCAACAGCGCCCGGAATATTGCCGGCGGCAAGGAACGTCGCGCCCAACTCAAAGTGCGCGCGGAAGCTTCCCGGCTCCATGCCGATAGCGCGGTGAAGCTCCTGCACGGCGGCGGCATAGGCGCCCGTCTGGCGGTATGCGATGGCGAGCGCAAGCCGGAACTCCGGCTGGTTCGGCCGGAATTGCACCGCGAGCTTGTACTCCTCGATCGCGTGAACCGCGTCGCCCGTCAGGAACAAAAGATCCCCGAGGCTCATGTGCAGGTCCGCATCGTTGGGGCGGAGCTGCATCGCCTCCTGGTAATCGTTCTCCGCCTCGCCGATCTGGCCGGCTTCGACCAGCGCCGAGGCTAGCCCCGCCAAAACGCCCGCGTTCTTTGGAGCAAGCTGAGCCGCCTTCCGCCACTGGGCGAGCGCACCCCTCGTGTCACCAGACTGCGCCAAGGCGGAGGCATACGCCGCGCACACCCGGGCATTGCCCGGCTCCAGCCGCGTGGCCTGCTGGTATTCAGCAAATGCTTTTGGGAACTGCCGGGCCGCGGCGTAGGCGTTCCCCAACCGGAAGTGGCCGGCGGCTTGATCCGGGGCGAGATCGACCGCTGCCTGGTACGCCTGAATCGCCTGTTCGAGGCGGCCCTGGGAGAGATTCAGCGCCCCCAGGTTCAGATACACGCGGGGCAGGCGAGGATTGAGGCGCGCAGCTCGTGCGTATTCGCGGATCGCCTCGGGAATCCGGCCAAGTCCCACCAACGCGTTCGCCAAGTCGTAGTGGGCGGCGGAGTCGGAGGGGCGGCGCGCGAGCGCCGAACGGTAATCCTCGGCAGCGGCCTGCCACTTCCCCTGCCGGGCCAAAGCGTTGCCGCGGGCGACAAGCTGCGCTACCGATAAGGGCTCGCCCCGAGCGGTGAGAAGGGGTGTGGCAGGTTGTGCCTGCGCCGGGGGTTGCGCCCCAGGACTCGATTGCGACTGCGCGCGCGCGGAGGCGACAATAAACACAAGAGAGAACGCTAGCGAGAGTATCCGCGGGACTGTTCGCGAAACCGTACGCGATCCTGTGATCCGACCGAGCCGCATAAGCGCGTTCCGACCGCGGCGCCGCCGTCCCGGTGGCGTTCAAGAAGCGATGTGGGCGCCGCGCGAGATGCTTGACAAGCTAAAGCGCCGCCCCACGGTGAGCCCTCAGCAATGGCGGCTACACGCCGAAGCTGATACCAGAATACACCCGGCCGAAGACGGACGCATGACACCGGGCGGCCGCCGCGGATCGTGGGACCGAGCTGTAGCGCCGGCTTAGCGGGCTAGCAGTCCAGCCAGGCCGATGATGATCAGGTAGATGGCCACTACATAGTTCAGAATCCGGGGGAAGATGAGAATCAGGATCCCTGCGATCAGGGCCACGATGGGGGAAAAAGCCCAGTAACGCACGGTGACCCCGCCGCCATGATACTGGGCCAGCGCCGGACTTGCAGTCAGAAAAATCAACCCTGCAACCGGAACACACAACATGATGCGATCTCGCAGTTTCAAGCTCACCTCCTGTCGACCGAGCGACATTTGTAAAAATCGACCTGCCGGATTGAGCGATTCTATCACGCCTCCCAAAACCAGCGCGTCAACGGCCGCGATCCGGAGCCCACGCGCTGGCTGCCATCCAGGACTACCACGAACAATGTTGCACCGGCAGCGGGTCAACGGTTTCTGAGATGCGAGCGATGAGCAGGGCCTGCATCTCGCGCCGGACGCCTTGGGCCGCGGGATTGTTCCACAGGTTGTCGGACTCCCAGGGATCTTTCTGAAGGTCGTACAGCTCTCCCCAACCGCCCAGCGAATGATAGACCCATAACTTGTATCTTTCCGTGCGCACCATCGTGGCCCAGGGCGGCGGATTGTAAGTGAAATTGGAATTATAAAATTCGCTGTAAACCGAATTGCGATGCGTGGAGACTTCGCCCCTCAGCAGCCGCGTCAGCGATCGGCCTTGCATCCCCTGCGGCACGGGAACGCCCGCCGCCTCACAGAGTGTGGGCGCAATATCGGAAAGCTGGACGAGCGCATCCGTTTTTAATCCCGCCTTGTATCCTGCCGGCCAGCGGATAATAAGGGGAATGCGGACTAACTGTTCGTAGAAATAGGGGCCCTTAAAATAGATGCCGTGGTCTCCAAGCATCTCTCCGTGATCGCTGTGGTAGATCACGATGGTGTTTTCGTCCTGGCCGGTGTCCTTAAGGGCGTCGAGCATGCGGCCGATGGCGTGGTCGTTCTCTTCGATCATGGCATAGTAGGCCGCGGTACACTTGCGGTGAGTGAGGTCATCGGTCTTGGCGAACGATAGAGCGTGCCCGCCGTATGCGCCGTCGTGGTCCACGCGCTCATAAACCGATTTCGTTTTGAGCTCGCCCGGACGGTAGCGCGGCGCCGGCAGCTTCGCCGGATCGTAGCGCTGGAAGTATTCCTCGGGAGGCTCGAAGGGGGCGTGCGGGTGAAACGGATTTACCGAGATCAGCCACGGCTGATAGCCGCGCTCCTCGCGCATCATGTCAATCGCCTTGTTGGCGCACCACGCGGTCTGCGAGTATCGCGCATTCACCGGAACTCCCCAGGCAGGAGTGTGCGGCGGCGGGCTTGGCCATTTCACGCCCTGCGATTCAAGCCAGACGCGCCACATGTTTTTCCCCGGCCACACATCAGACGTATCGTGGCTCCACCAGAAAAGGTCATAGCCGTCGTCAATCCGATCCTCGTCCCGGCCGCCCTGGCAGGGCGACAAGTGAAGCTTGCCCGCGAGCTCGCACTCATAACCGTGGTTAGCGAGAATCTTCGTGACCAGCATTTCGTCCGGCCGGATGCGCTGGCCGTTGGCGCGCAGCCCGGTGGTGTGCGGATACCGGCCCGTGAGGAAGCACGCGCGTGAGGGCGAGCAGATGGGACATTGCACGAAAGCGTGAGTCAGCGTTACTCCCTCATCCATCAGCCGGCGGAGGTTTGGTGTATGAATATAGTCGTTATTCAGTCCTTCAATCGTATCGAATCGTACAGAGTCGGGACAAATCCACAGGATGTTGGGCATCCGTGCGCCGCCCGTTTCCTCGGCGGGGCGCAACCACGCCGGCTCCTCTTTGGAGCTCGCCTGCGTCGCGCCGGGATGAGCCAGCAGAGGCGTTGTAAGCATGCTTTTGAGGACGTCGCGTCTTTTCATTATTTCTCCATCCGGTCGCACGAGCGGCAGACCTGCTTGCTCAACGAATCCGGCTCAGTGGTAGCGACGGTCAACCGTTTCTCGGTTGACCGCGGGTTTTAGCCGAACTTTCGCAGTTGAGGGCATGTTGAAGTCGTAAGCGCTTTATCTTCATCGGAGCGATCTCGAAGGTCTGCACTACATTTTCGACCCCACTGCGGTCGCCGGCGCTCGTTCCGGCACCTTGATT
>JBOGJW010000245.1:0-1548 GCA_050745245.1 Terriglobia bacterium
GGTTTATCCCGCCATTTTTGGTCTGGCGGGATAAACCCGCCTCTACGCTCGCTTTTTTCATTCCGCGTTCAGTATTCGTTCTGCTTCCGCCGCTTCAGGCGGCTGCGAATCAGAAGCACGATCACCGTAGCGCCGAATAGAGCAGCCGCAACATAGTTGATCCGGGTAAAGAAGTGCACCAGACGCCGCCAGCTTGCGCCGAGAAGGTATCCCATGCCGCCGATCGCAATCGACCAGGCAATCGCCCCAAGACAATTGAATAACATGAACTTCCCGGGCGACATGCGATAGACGCCGGCGATAATCCCGATCAGCTCGCGCAGCCCGGAAACGAACCGCGCCACAATAATCACCCACTCGCCATGCTTGAGGAAGATAGCTTGTGAGCGCTCATACGTATGGGAGGGAAGAAAGAATCGTTTTCGGATGCGGTCGAGGATCGCCTTCCCGCCCCACCGTCCGATTTCGTATCCGATCCATTCGCCGGCGATCGACCCTGCGATGGCAGCGACAATGGCCCAGAGCAGGTGGAGCTGTCCGCGCCGGGCCAGATACCCCGCAAAGAGCAGGGTGGCCTCGCCGGGAACGGGAATGCAGATGTTCTCAAGTAGCGCCGCGCCAAAAACCGTCCAATAGCCGTATCGATGAAAGAAGCCGGAGAGTACGAGGAACAGGTGGTGAGCCACTGTTGGAAATTGTCCTTGGCCGGCGCGCCGCTGCCATCGATGCGGCGAAAGTCGTTGTCGCTCTCTGAAAGCCTCTTTCCATGATCACGTATCGGGACGAGCGAGGAGAGCCTTACCGCGCAACGCCTCATCAGTTTCGGGTGCGAGTGTCGCGGCGGGTTTGTCCCGCCAGCCCCAAAATGGCGGTGTAAAGCCGTCTCTCCGCGTTCGTGACTGAGGCATCGCTTAACACGCTCCGCGCGCGGTTTATCACTGATTCAGCGGCATGCTAAACTGTGACCATTGTGCGCGAACCGTTTTTAGACCAGCTCGAAAAGCGGCCCATGGTGAGCGACGGCGCAATGGGGACGATGCTCTACTCCAAGGGCGTTCCGTTCAGCCGCTGCTTTGACGAACTGAACCTGAGCGGGCCGCAACTCGTAAAGGAAGTCCACCTCGCCTACGCTAAGGCGGGCGCGGAGCTGATTGAAACTAACACCTTCGGGGCCAACCGCTCACGGCTGGAAAAGTACGGCATCGCGGAGAAGGTGAGGGAGATCAATCTCGCCGGAGCGCGCCTGGCGCGCGAGATTGCCGGTGATGATCTTTATGTGGGCGGCTCAGTGGGGCCTTTGGGCGTGCGCCTGGAGCCGCTGGGCCCCACGTCGTTCGAGGAGGGCAGGGCGCTTTTTCGCGAGCAGATCGAGGCTCTGGCGGAAGGCGGCGTCGACGTGATCGTCCTTGAAACGATGACGAATCCGGGCGAGGCGCGCCAGGCCCTCCTTGCCGCGCGAGATACCGGCGCGCTTCCGGTGATCGCGCAGATTACGTTGCAGGAGGATGGGAACACACCCTCGGGAACCTCGGCGGAGGACTTCACCCG
>JBOGJW010000246.1:0-5077 GCA_050745245.1 Terriglobia bacterium
CCGTAATGGCTGAGGCAGTCGGGGCGGTTCGTCGTGACTTCAACATCGAGAATCCAGTCGTCACCGTGCGCCGTGACGGCCTCAACACCCAGG
This sequence comes from Terriglobia bacterium, assembly GCA_050745245.1. GTDB lineage: Bacteria > Acidobacteriota > Terriglobia > UBA7540 > UBA7540 > RH2-MAG17b. The sequence continues at coordinate 94 of JBOGJW010000246.1, forward strand.
CCTGCCATCGTGAGCACGGTCTCGAGCTCGCGCGGATCCCGCGGTGTGTCGACGAATTGCTTCAGCCAATTGAAGGAGATTTTCATTCGGGTAGCGCCGCCATCTTGGCGGCCTTCGTAAGGGTTTGAAGCGGCGAGGTGCCGGCGCTACGTTTCAAAACTGTCCCAGGAATCGCACGTCGCTTTGGTAGAAGAGCTGAATATCGTTGATGCCGTACTTCATCATGGCGTAGCGCTCCAGGCCCAGGCCGAACGCCCATCCCGTGTAGCGCGCGGGATCAATTCCACCGTGGCGCAGGACGTCCGGGTGGACCATGCCGCAGCCCATCACCTCGATCCAGCCGCCGTGCTTACACACGCGGCACCCTTCGCCGCCGCAGAACGGGCAGCGGATCGCCACTTCCCCGCTCGGCTCCGTAAACGGAAAGAAGCTCGGCTGGAAGCGCGTGCTCGTGCTCTCGCCGAAAAACCGGCGGGCGAAAAATTCCAGCGTACCCTTCAGGTCGGCGAAGCTGATGTGAGCGTCAATAGCGAGGCCCTCGATCTGATGAAACGTGGGCGAATGCGTAGCGTCAGGATTATCGCGCCGATAGCACCTGCCGGGAATGATGATGTAAAGCGGCGCTCCGCGTTTTTCCATTCCGCGAATCTGTACGGGCGAAGTGTGCGTGCGCAGAACGGTCTGTGCATCAATATAGAACGTGTCCCAGTCGTCTCGCGAGGGATGGCTCTCCGGGATATTCAGCGCGTCGAAGTTGTAGTAGACCGTTTCAATTTCGGGTCCCGTTTCGATGGCAAAGCCCAGTTCCGTGAAGATCTCCTCGATCTCGCGCTGCACCTGCGTGATGGGGTGCAGCGAGCCGGCGGGGCGGGAGTAGCCGGGCAGAGTAAGATCATTCAGCGCCGGCTGGATTCGGGGTGTGACTCGCTCTGTGAATTTGAAGCTGTCCTGGACTGCTATGCTGGCGTGCGACGGCGCGCTCAACTGAGCGTCGCGGAGCAACTCGGCCAATTCTATGACTGCCGCCGCCCGGCGCAGCTCATTGAAATGGCGGCCTGCGGCGGGCTTAAGCTCCAGCGGAGTTTTCTTCAGCCAGTTCTCGTCGATGTGGGCGAGCAGGCCGTTCTTGCGGGCAAGCCAGCGGTCGCGCAGCGCCTTAGCGAGCGCGTCGTCACGGGCGGGCTCGCGCGCCGCCGCCGCAAGGAACTCCTCGCGCTCGGCAGCCATCCGCGCGGCGGCTTCAGCAAACAGCGCCGCCACCGCCTCCGCGTCGCCGGCCCCGAGTTCCGCCAGGCTTTTGCGGGTCTTCTCTTCCAGGTTCATGGAGGGAATCAGGAGGGGAGGGAGCTCTGCGCGCCGAGCGCCTGTCGGGCGCTCGCGGCCAAGATGGCGAACGCCGACGGGTCGCGCGCGGCAATCTCCGCCAGCGATTTGCGATCCATCTCGGAGCCGGCAGCTTTCAGCCCATGAATCAACTGGCTGTAAGTGAGATCATGCTGGCGCGCGGCGGCGTTGATGCGCATGATCCAAAGGCGGCGGAAGTCGCGCTTGCGGCGGCGCCGGTCGCGATACGCGAAGCGGCCCGCGCGATCCGCTGCTTCGCGCATGGAACGGTATAGCTTGCTCTTGGTAAGAAAGTAGCCCTTGGTAAGCTTTGACAGCTTCCTGCGGGCGGCGCGGCGTACGGTGCCGCGCTTAACTCGAGGCATAATTTACTCCGATAAGCCGGGTGTCAGGTTCCAGGTGTCAGGTGTCAGGTGAACACGGGCTGAGGTTTTTCTGGTTTCAGGGGGCGTCCCCAAAAGCTGACGCTTGCTTTCATCTGACACCTGATACCCGGAACCTGACACCTACTTCCCGTAGGGCAGCATGGCCCGAACGCGGCGCACGTCTGACTCGGAGACCAGCGTGCTTTGGTCGAGCTTCCGTTTGCGCTTGCTGGGCTTTGAGGTCAGAATGTGGCGCGCGTAGGCATGGCCGCGCAGCACCTTGCCGCCGGCCGTAATTTTGAACCTCTTTGCGGCGCCCTTATGCGTTTTGAGCTTCGAATTCGCCAACTGTTAACCTCCCGTGCTTCCCGCAGGGCGCGGCATGGCAGCCCCGGCCGGAACGGGAGGCGCAACGGCCCCCGCCGGAGGCGCTGAGCGCGCCGGAGCGCCGGCCGGCTTGCTGCCGGTTCCGGTTTTCTTAGGCGCAAGTATTACGGAAAGGTTGGGGCCCTCCTGCCGCGGCCGCGTCTCAACAAGGCCCGCCTCGGCCACCTGCTCGATCAGCCGGTTGATCATCTGCCAGCCGATATCGCGGTGCGCCATTTCGCGGCCCCGAAACGCAATCGTCGCTTTCACCTTGCTCCCTTCCTGAAGGAATCTCAGGATATGGTTCTTCTTCACGTCAAAATCGTGCTCGCCGGTCCGGGGCCGGAACTTCACTTCCTTCAGCTCCACCGACTTCTGGTGTTTCCGAGCGTCGTGCTGGCGCTTGCTCTGCTGATAGAGGTATTTACCGTAATTGATGATCCGGCAGACGGGCGGATTAGCCCGCGGTGAAACCTCCACCAAGTCCAAGCCCTTCGCGCGCGCAGCCTTCAGCGCCTCCCAGGGAGGCAGAATTCCGAGCTGCTTTCCCTCTTCGTCGACCACCCGGACTTCTTTCGCCCGGATCCTTTCATTGACTCGAACAAACCGATCAGCGATAGGCTTTTCCCTCCCGGCGCTCAGTCAGCCGTAAATCTGTGGGCAGCGAGCCGCGGCGCGGTTCCTGCCGGTCCGTTTCAGTGTGAGAAACCATGCATTGCGCGCTCAGGCGGTTAAACCACCCGGCGGCCGCGCGTCAGCGCCCCGCCTTGAGCCAGAGTCAGCGTGTTTTTTAGCTTACCATTTCACGGCGCGCGTGTCGATAAGGCCGCGCGCCCAGGCCGTAAATTCCTCGAGCGGCTGGACGCCGCCATCGGCCTGGTCCCGGCGCCGCACCGAGACGCTGCGCGCCTGCGCCTCGCGGTCTCCGGTAATCAGCATGAGCGGAACCTTCTGAAGCTGCGCGTCGCGGATGCGCGCGTTCAGCTTTTCGTTGCGATCATCCAGCCGGGCGCGGATGCCCGAGCCGCGCAGCGCTTTCGTCACAGTTCGCGCGTAATCGATGTGCCGCTCAGCGACCGGAAGCACGGCCACCTGCACAGGCGCCAGCCACAAAGGGAATGCGCCGGCGTAGTGCTCAATGAGCACCCCGAAGAAGCGCTCCAGCGAGCCGAAGAGCGCCCGATGCACCATAATCGGCTGGTGCGGGTGACCATCGGCGCCCGTGTACTCCAGGCCAAAGCAAGAGGGCAGCCACGAATCGAACTGGACCGTCGAAAGCTGCCACGGCCGATTGAGCGCGTCCAGCAGCTTGATATCAATTTTCGGACCGTAAAACGCCGCCTCGCCCACGATTCTCTTGTAGGAGATTCCGCGGCTCTTGAGCGACGAATCGAGCGCCCGCTCGGCCAGCTCCCACTGTGCGGGCTCGCCGAAGTACTGGTCCCTTTTTCCCGGGTCCCAAGTGGAGAGCTCCACCTCGAATCGCTCAAACCCGAAAGTGCGCAGAACCAGCAGCGCAAAATCCACGCACCCCACTACCTCCGCCTCCACCGTCTCGGGAGTGGCGAAGATGTGCGCGTCGTCCTGCGTGAAGCCGCGCACCCGCAGCAGGCCGTGCATTACGCCGGAACGCTCGTAGCGGTAGACCGTGCCGAATTCGGCCAGGCGCATCGGCAGCTCGCGATAGCTGCGCCGCGCATCCTTGTAAATCAGAATGTGGAAGGGGCAGTTCATCGGCTTAAGCTGGTACTCCGCGTCTTCCAGCTTAATCGGCGTGAACATATTTTGGCTGTAAAAATTGGCGTGCCCGCTGGTCTTCCAAAGATCGAGCCGCGCGACGTGCGGCGTATAGACCAGCTCGTAGCCGTGCTTCAGCAGCTCGGCGCGCATAAAGTCCTCGATCTCTTTGCGGATGAGCGCGCCCTTCGGATGCCAGAAGATGAGCCCCGGCCCGGCCTCATCCTGAATGCTGAAGAGGTCGAGCTCTTTGCCCAGCCGGCGATGGTCGCGTCTTTTCGCCTCCTCGATCTGCTCGACGAAATGGTCGAGGTCCTGCTTGGAGAAAAACGCCGTGCCGTAGATGCGCTGCATCGGGCGCGAGTGCTCGTCGCCTTTCCAGTGCGCGCCGGCCACGCTGAGCAGCCTGAAGGCCTTAATCCGCCCGGTTGAGGGGATGTGCGGTCCGCGGCAGAAATCCAAAAACTTCCCGGTTCGGTACGCCGAAAAGACGGGCTCCGCCTTCTCCTCGATGAGCTCGCACTTCAGGAACTCCCCCATCTGCTTGAAGAGCTTCAGGCCTTCCCCTTTTGGAAAATAGACGCGCTCGTAGGGCAGGTCTGCGCGCACGAGCTCCGCCATCTTTTCCTCGAGCTTCTTCAGATCGTCTTCGGTAAACGGCTTCTCGCGATAGAAATCGTAGAAGAAGCCGGTTTCGGTAGGCGGGCCGATGCCCGGGTGCGCGTCCGGAAACAGATCGAGCACCGCAGCCGCCAGCAGATGCGCCGCCGAATGCCGGTAGACCTCAAGCCCTTCCGGCATTGCCGGCGTGATGAATTGAATCGGAGAGCTTTCCGTGAGGGCTGAAGAAAGGTCCACCAGCCGGCCGTTGACCCGCGCAACCAGCGCTTCAGCGGCAAGGCGAGGGCCGATGGAGCGGGCTGCTTCGACCGCCGTCGTGCCCTGGGGAAACTCGCGGGTCCGCCCGTCTGGAAATGTGAGCTGAATCTTCTCCATGCAGGATAACGAGTTATCAAGTTAGCAGAACCATCATCAACGGTCAAATATAGGCGGAAATCCCGGGGCTAAGCCGACAGCCGAGACTTGCGTTTTTCGACATCAACGGTTTGTGGTTCGCGACCCACGAGAAAAGGCGCTTACCCCAAAGAGAGCCGCTGCGCTACCTGCTAATC
>JBOGJW010000247.1:0-4175 GCA_050745245.1 Terriglobia bacterium
GGCATCAGGAGATCTGCTTTGTAGGCAACCTCCGGCTTCCGTGGTACGCGCGCTGTCACGCCGGCTATGAGCGCGCCATGAACGAGGCGGGCATTGAGGCGCGTGTATGCTCGGTGGAATCGATGGACGAACAGGAGACCGGGTATCTCGCAACGAAGACGGTCCTGGCACGGGAAACAAAGATCAGCGCGATCTTTGCCGGGACGGACCCGACGGCGCGCGGAGTTTACAAAGCGGCCCGCGACCTGCGGCTGAAAATCCCGCAAGACCTCAGCGTGGTGAGCTGCAACAACACCTATGGAGCCTGGCTTCACCCGCCCCTCACCAGTATCCGCGAATACCCGGAGCAACTCGGCAAGCGCATGGTGGAGCTGGCGCTCAGCCGCATCGCGCAGCCGGACCGGCCCGCGCAGCAGATTACCGTTCCGACCGAGCTCATCAAGCGGGAATCATGCTTGCCGTTCGGCGGCTCCGATGGGGATGCCGGCGCCAGCGTGCAGGTGGCCGCCTCCTCTGAAGCTGCGGCGCTTTAACAGGTTGCTGAAAAACCGCCTGCTCAAAACGGCGTAGCGGCGATTTTATATCGCCATTGTCCAGGCATTCCCAATGGCCGCATGGCGGCATAAAGCCGCCCCTACACGTTTTTCAGCAACCTGATTAGGATGCAGGGCGCCGCGATGAATCTCCCGGAAAGGCTGAGAGCCGCCTACGCCGAGTGCCGCAAGATCAGCAGGAGGCACTACGAAAATTTTCCGACCGCCTCCTGCCTGGTTGGCCGGGATAAGCGCGACGCGCTGGCAGCGATTTACAGTTTCGCGCGCGCGGCCGACGATGTGGCGGACGAGCCGGGGCAGGGGACGCCCGAGCAGCGCCTGGCAGCCCTGGCGCGCTGGCGCGAGCGGCTGAACGAGTGTTACTCCAAGCCCCTCGAAGAGATTCCCCATCCCGTTTTTCTGGCCTTGGGCGATACCGTGCGGCGCTACGGCCTGACCCAGGCGAATCTGGACAATCTGCTGCGCGCTTTCGAGCAGGACGTGCGCGTGAGCCGCCATCCCGACTTCGAGTCTCTGCTCTCCTATTGCACCTGCTCGGCAAATCCCGTCGGACGGCTGGTGCTGGAGCTTTTTGATTACCGCGATCCGGCGCTCTTCGCGCTGTCGGACCACATCTGCACGGCTCTTCAGCTTGCGAATTTCTGGCAAGATGTCGCGGTGGATTTATCGCGGGACCGCATTTATCTGCCCTTGCAGGACTTGGCGCAGTTCGGCCTCGCGGCGCCTGATCTTCAGGATCTCATGAATTCCGGGCGCGAGGTTTCGGATGACCGCTGGCGCCGGCTGATGGCGTTTCAGGTAAGGCGCACGGCGGCGATTTTCGAGCGTGGCAAAGCCCTGCCGGAGCGGGTGGGCCGGGACCTGCGGCGGCAGTTAAGGCTGACGTGGCTGGCGGGGACGAGCATTCTCGAGAGGATCGAATCGGTAGACTACGACGTGTTCCTCCGCCGCCCGAAGCTTAGAGCGTCAGATTTTCTGAGGTTGTATCTGCGCTCTTGGCGCGCTCCCGCTTCGACAGCTCAGCCGATGCAGGCGGCAGAAGGCGGAAAGCAGTAGGCCGTCGGCGGTACGCGGGTGGAGGAAAAACCCAACGTGCTTACCGGCTACGGCCCACCGCCTTCCGCCTACCGCCTTCTGGTTTCTGACTTCTGGTTTATGGTCTATGCCACCCAGCCCCAGACACTTCACTGATTCGCGGACCACCAACTTCTACTACTCCTTCCTTTTCCTGCCGCAGGAGAAGCGCCGTGCGATTGAAGCGGTGTATGCTTTTGCCCGAGGCAGCGATGATGCCGCCGACGAGCGCGCCGGCTCACCGGCTGCGCGCCAGGGTGTGAGCCGGTATCGAGAGGCGCTCGCCGCCTGCTACCAGAACGACGGCGCCCGGCTGAATTCGCCTTCGCTCCAAGCGCTGGCGGAGGCCATCACGCGATTTCGAATTCCGCGCCAGCCGTTTGAAGATCTGTTGACCGGCCTGGAAATGGACCTGCGGATGGACCACTCTTCCGCCGGGTATCGCACCTTCGAAGAGCTTGAGGTTTATTGTTATTGCGTCGCCAGCACCATCGGGCTGATTGCGATCGAAATCTTCGGATACCGGAATCCCCGCACGCGCGAGTACGCGGTGAACCTGGGCAAGGCCTTGCAGATGGTCAACATCCTGCGCGACGTCCACAGCGACGCCCAGCGCGGGCGCGTGTACCTTCCGCAGGAAGACCTCGACCGCTTCGGCGTTGATGCACGCCGTCTGGCCGGGAATTGGTATGGAGAGGCGTTCGTTCAGTTAATGCGCTTCGAGGCTGCGCGCGCTCGGGATTTTTTTGAGCGGGCGCGGCAACTGCTTCCGCCCGAAGACGCGCGCTCGATGAGGGCGGCGGAAATTATGGGAGCGATCTATTGGCGGCTGCTGCGGGAAATCGAGCGGCGCTCCTATCACGTCTTCGATAGAAAGACGGGGCTCAGCCGCCCGGCAAAGCTGTGGACGGCGTTCCGCGTGTATTGCGGGGCCGAGTGGCACAAATAATTGGTGATTGGTGATTGATGATTAGTGATTTAGGGCGATTGGCTCATTGAGCCATTGGTTCATTGGCTCGTTCAGTTAATCGCTCGACGCCTGAATGAACTCCGTTGATTGCAATCACCAATCGCAAATCGCAAATCACCAATCACAAATCGAAAATGAATGACGTTATCATCATCGGCGGCGGATTCGCGGGGCTGACGGCGGGAGTAAGCCTGGCGCAGGCGGGCTGCAAGGTGCGGCTGCTTGAACAGAATCCCTACTTGGGCGGGCGCGCGCGTTCGTTCCCCTACGCGCCGGCGGGCGCCGTTGTCGATAACGGGCAGCACATTTTTATGGGCTGCTATCACGAAACCCTGCGTTTTCTGGGGACGCTCGGCACCGCGGACTCCATTCGCTTCCAGCCTGACCTCATGCTCCGGTTTATTGACCGTGGCGCGCGCGCTACCTCGCTCACCTGCCCGCACCTGCCCGCGCCGTGGCACGTGCTCGCGGGCGTGATGCGATCCAACAGCTTCACCCTGGCTGAGAAGTTGCAGGTGCTGCGCTTAGGTCATCGGCTGCGGCACGCCGATTTCGGGCCGCGCTCGGAAAAGCTGAGCGGGCTTACCGTCGATGAATGGATGGCCAGGCTGGGCCAGTCGCAGGGCCTTCGGCGCAAGCTTTGGGATCTTCTTTGCATCGCGGCCATAAACGAAGATCCGCGCATTGCGGCTGCGGCGGTCTTCGAGCCGGTGCTGCGGCTGGCGCTCTTTCAATCGCCCGCCGATTCGCGCATCGGCCTGGCTTCCAGGGGGCTCAGCGAATGCTACACCGGCGCGGCCTCGGCTTATATTGAGACGCGAGGCGGCAGGGTGGATATAGGGAACCGCGTCGCGGGCTTGATGCTCATACGCGGGGGCGAAGGATTGGCCTCCGGCCTTCGCTGCGCTGGCGTGAGGCTTTCTGGCGGAGAGGAAATTGAAGCGGATGCCGTTCTTTCGGCCGCGCCGCCCTTCCAGATGCTGAGCTTTCTTCCCGAAGAGGCCTTGCCGCTTTTTGCCAGCCTCCGAGGCATGCGGGCGTCCCCGATCGTCTCCATCACTTTGTGGTTTGACCGCGAGGTTACTGACGTCGACTTCGCGGGGCTGCGCGGAACAACGGTGCAATGGCTGTTCAACCGGGAGCGGATCGTTGGATCGGCCGGGCACTGCGTAAGCCTGGTGATCAGCGGGGCTCACGAGCACATCGCGCGCGAAAAAGAAGACCTGCTGCGGGTGGCGATGGCGGACCTTCAGGACCTCTGCCCGGCGGCGCGCGGCGCGCGATTGCTGCACTCGCTTGTGCTCAAGGAACGCTTCGCCACGTTCTCCGCCGATGCCGGCGCGCTGGCAATCCGGCCGCCCGCCGTTACGCCCATCCGCGGTTTTTATCTGGCCGGCGACTGGACCGATACCGCGCTACCCGCTACCATTGAAAGCGCGGTGAAAAGCGGATACACTGCCGCCGCGGAGATCGCACGAGGCGCTTTGCCGTAAACCGTAGAATGTATTAACCGCGGCCGGCGCACCTCACCCGGCTCGCTGCGGTATTTGTAGCGCAGCGCGGCAGAGCCGCAATCA
>JBOGJW010000248.1:0-3361 GCA_050745245.1 Terriglobia bacterium
GCTTCACGGTGCGCTCGGCGGAGGAACTGCTCGCCCTGGTGAGGGGCTTCGAGGAGGGGGCCGCCTGAGCCGCTTGAGTCTGCTGAGCCGGCTGCGCAGGATCGGGAGCAGGGTTCGCCTCGTCTACGCCCGCCGGGCGGCCCAGCGTGAATTCAATCACCGTGCCTGCGGGCAGGACCAGGTCCGGCCCGCGCCGGGCGACCGTCCAGATGCTGGCCGTCAGCAGGCCCGCGGCAGCGCCCGCGGGAAGTCCCCAGGGGCCGCCGACCACAAACCCCGCTCCGGCGCCCGTGCTGAGCGCCCCCAAGTCGAAAGCGGCGTCCTTAATCAGCCCTCGGCGCCCGTGGAAGGTGCCCTCGGCGCCCGGCTTCCGCCGGTTATCGAGGCTAGTTGCGTAGCCGTCCAGGGGGATCTCCGAGCCGTCAGGCAAAACCACGGAAAAGAGCCGCAGGCGCAGGCGCGCGCGGCCGAATACCCGCCCGGCTCGCTTGAATTCCGCCATCGCCAGCTTTACCGTCGAGCCCGCGGGGATTACCAGGCGGCCACGCGAGTCGATGATGTCCTGGTCGAGCGTGCCCTGGATAATGGGCCCGAAATAGTGGCTTTTCGTGCTGAGGGTCTCGTCCAGCCGCACGGCGACCCGAACGCCGGGGGAGAGGACCACGCGGGAAGCCTGGAGGGAGGAAGGGGCGATGATCGCCGCGATCAGCGCCGCAAGAGCGGCTGCTCGCCAAGGCCACACGCGGACGTTTGCGACCTTCGAGCAGTGAAGCCGTTGCGCATCCATGACGCACCTCGACGGAAGGAAGTCAAGAAGCGTTGGGTACAACCAGCAAGCGGACAGCCATTACGCGCCTGCACATCGCGCAGCTAACTGGCTGCGCTTCAACAATCTGGAGTACGTTCGCAATCGTCCGTGCGCGCTTTCGCCGGATAACCTGAGTCGGGAGTGAAGCTTTGCGGCCATTTTCAAGCACCCGGCCAGTATTCCATTCCGATCAGCCTCAGATCGAGCAGCGGCAGCCAAGCTGTTGCGGCCTATGAGCTTGACAGTGGAACGGGACGATCATTACGCACGATCCGCGAACGGGGCGCTGGCTACTATGAACCACCCGCTGGCCATTTTCAGCCAGCCGATGAGCAATCGTTCTGTCCGCCAACCGTTTTGCCATTGCGCGCCACGCTTTCTGAACTTCGCCGTAATGCCGCTTCTGCCGGCCGGGTGGCGCTTAACATGTTGCTGAAAACCGAGTAGCGGCGGCTTTATGCCGCCATGCGGCCGTTGGGAATACTGGATGAATGGCGATATAAAATCGCCGCTTCGCCGTTTTGAGCAGAGTTTCTCAGCAACATGTTAAGGCCCCGATGACGGGTTGACGCTGCGCCGGCTGGCCATATAGCGCTTGGCGTTCTCGACCAATTGAGCGGCCTCCGGCAATTCGGCAATGGCCTTCTGCACCAACAGATCACTCTCTACGTCAAGCCGGTCCGCCTCCTGCACGCCGTACACCGTCCCGACCACCTCTTCTCGAATCCGGCTCTTGATGAAGCCGAGGTTATCGGCCACGTCCTTGGCGGAGAGGTGCAGGTTCTCTCCCTGCATGTACTGGGTAAACGCCTGGACAACGCTGTTATCCGGCTCGAAATCTTCCGGGATATCCTGATGAGCGCCCGCGTATTGTTTGCCGAAATTGAAGAAGGCGCCGCGGGCCAGCAGCTCCTTCTGTACGTCGTTCAATTTCGGTTCCTTAAACTCCACATCCGGCGTGATGCCGCCGCCGCCATAGACCTTGCGGCCTCCGTCGGTGTAATAAACCTGGCGGTTCGCGGGGGTGGTCTCATCGTCATGGTTGTAGTAATCCCAGAGCGAAATATCGGAGTAGTCGCGCTGGATGAGGCGCCCGCTGGGGGTATAGTAGTGGGCCGTGGTCAGGGCCAGACCGGTGTTGTCGCTGAGCGGATAAACGGTCTGCACGAGGCCTTTTCCGAAGCTTGGCTGGCCAAGCACCAGCGCGCGGTCGTGATCCTGCAGCGCGCCGGTTACGATCTCCGCCGCGCTGGCCGTGTTGCCGTTGATCAGCACAACCATCGGGTAATCATCGCCGTGGTCGCCCGTCGTAACGTAGTAGCGCCGCTCCCTGGAATTTCGGCCGTAATGGTAGACGATCAACTGGTTCTTCTCCAGGAAATGCTCCGCCACCTCGACGGCCTGCTGAAGCAGTCCGCCGGGGTTGCCGCGCAGGTCCAAAATCAGCCCGCGCAGGCGCTTCACGTCCAGCCGCCGAAGCGCGGCGGTGAGCTCGTCGTTCGTGGTTTCATCGAAGTTTTTAACGCGAATATACGCCACGCCGGGACGAAGCAAGAAGGCCATGTCCACGCTTTGCTGCGCAATCTGCGCCCGCGTGACCGTGAAACTGAGCGGCTGCTTCTCACCGGCGCGGAGTACCGTCACATGAACCACAGTGCCCCTCGGCCCCTTTAGAAGTTGCGCCACCTGGTCGATGCTGAGCCCCAGCGCCGGCTTTCCGTCCACCTTCATGATGACGTCCCCGGAACGGATTCCCGCGCGCATGGCGGGTGAGCCGTGAAACGCGCTCACCACCACCGTCACCATCTTCGTGAATGCCGGATTCGGGCGCTGCTGGATGATCATCCCGACGCCAAAGTACTTTCCCTCCTGGTCTTCGCGAAGCTGCTGAAACGCCTTGGGTCCAAAGAAATTGGAGTGCGGGTCGAGCGTCCGAAGCATTCCGGGAATGGCTCCCACCGTCATGCTGCTGGGCGGCCCGAAGATGCCATCGTTCGGCTGGACGTGGCTGGCGTAGTCCTCCTGCACGAGGGTGTAGACCCGGGTGAACTTTTTGAGGCTGGCCTGGAAATCGGAATCGTCCGGGCTCGGGCCGGTGGCTTCAACACGGCTGCCGTAAATGCCACCCAGCACCGCGCAGAGGGCGATTGTGCAGAGGGCGAACCACAGCGGCCGTCGAGTTGTTTTCATCTCCACCTCAGTACTGCAGGGGCGCTCAGCGAGTAGCGAGTAGCGAGTAGCACGTAGCGCAGCGCGGCAGGGCCGCAACCAAACGCGCTGTCATTCTGAGCGAGGTCGCAGCGGCGACCGAGAGAAGAATCCCCGTATTTTTTGAAGCCGAGCAAAATACGGGGATTCTTCGCTGCGCTCAGAATGACAGTCTTGAAAATGTTTGTTAAAAAAACAAGAATCTACGGTATTGCAATGCAAGGGAACCGACCAGTCTGTGGGAGATGTTTTGGTCGAAGAGCAGCTTCACAGCAGCGTCGTGACCAGCTTACGCTCGCGATCAGCGGCAAATGCCAAACAGGCTTTGATATCTTCCGCTGTGAG
>JBOGJW010000249.1:0-3695 GCA_050745245.1 Terriglobia bacterium
CGGTGACGATAATCACGGCAGGAAGGATGCCGGTGCGGAAAATGATCTCGAAGACAATCGCGATTGCAAAGACCCGAACGCCCTCGGCGAGCGCGCGCGTGGAGAGAAACAATCCCGCCGTGAAGACCTTCAAGACGCGCCCGAATCGCCGCTCGATGAACTGATAGGCGGTGAAGATCTCTCCCGCAAAGTATTTCGGGATCAGGACGAAACTCACCACCACGCGCGCGACAAGATAGCCGAAGATGAGCTGCAGGAAGTTCAGGTTTGAGGTGTACGCAATTCCGGGCGTGCTGATGATGGTGAGGATGCTGGTCTCGGCCGAGACGATGGAGAGCATGATCGCCCACCAAGGCAGCTCGCGCCCTCCTAGAAAATAGTCGCGCAGGCTCCGCTGGCGCTTTCTGAATTGGGCGCCGAACAGCGTGATGCCAGCCAGGTAGGCGGCGACTACAAGCAGGTCAATAGGGCCGAAGGCCAAATGCGCTCCTCGTATTTCCGATTAAAGGGCGAACTATTTGATTTTTGTCCGGTTGCTGAACAAGATGTAGAGACGGCTTTTATGCCGCCGTGCAGCCGTTGAGAACTCCGGATTGAGGGCGATACAAATCGTCCCTGCCCCGCTGAGGCAGGGCTCTTCAGCCACCTGCTGAAGCCGAAGCTGCCAGGCAGGGTTTTTCGCCTTTCGGCCTTTTCATCCTACTTTTCGCCTTGCCCAGGAAACCGCCGGCTGCATCTAAATAGACGGTGGCAGCGCCATTTCTTCGACCCGCGGAGCAGGCGGCGTGAGATTTTGCTTGAAAAATTCCCAAAGTCTTGGTATTTCAATTGCTCACGCGATTCTCAGCGGCTTAGACGATGATCCGCCTTCCGGGCCTGCAGCAGCCTGCGGAGCGAAAGAGCCGGTGTTGATCCGTGCCGGTCCGAAGAGCGAACCCACAACCTTGACAAGAGGTAGCCTTTTTATGAAGAGGACAACAGCCCTACTCGCCCTATGCTTACTCGCGGCGCTATTGCCGGTTGCCGGCTTCGGCGCGCCATCCCAGCAGAGCAAGTTGTCGGCGGCGAGCCGGAATCTCCAAGCCGCGCTGGCCGGCAACCCCGCCGCTCCCCAGGCGGAAAAGGCCCCGCAGTGGAAAAGCCGCGCCGAATATGACGCGTTCCAGGCCATCCTGAAGGCGAGCAGCCCGGAAGCGAAGGTCTCGGCGGTCGACGCTTTCCTGCAGAAGTATCCCACGTCGGACTTCAAATCCCAGGCGATGTTTTTGAAATTCCAGGCCTACGTGCAGCAGCACGACGTAAATCAGGCCATCACCGCCGCGAATCAGACGCTTAAGGCCAATGCAAATAACGGTATCAAGATCACGGCCCTCCATTACCTGGCCTACGTATTTCCGTACGTGTACAAGCCCGGCGAAGCGGCCCAGCTGAGTGAGGCGCAGAGCGAGGCCCGCGAGGGTTTGCAGTTGCTTCAACAGGTACAAAAGCCGGCCAACCTCTCCCAGGAAGCGTTCGAGAGCCAGATTAAGAGCTACCGGGCGGATTTCAACCGCGCGCTGGGCTTCGCGGCGCTCCAGCAGAAGGATGACGCCAGCGCCATCACCTACCTGAAGGCGGCTGCGGAAGATAATCCAAATGACAGCTACACCGTCTCCTTTCTCGGGCAGGCATATCTGTTCATGAAGCCTGCCGATTACAACAGCGCCCTGTGGTACCTGGCGCGCGCGGATGCGCTGGCGAAGAAGGATAATACGCCCAATCTGGCAGGTCTTGAAAAGCTCTACAACCAATGGTACGAGTTCCGTCACGGGTCGAATTCGGGGGAGCAGGCATTGGTGGAACAGGCCAGCGGCGGCCCCACCCCGCCGGCGGGCTTCAACGTCTCTACGCCGCCGAAGCACAAGCCAACCGGCATCCCCAGCGTTGATGCCCTGTACGCTATTCAAGATAACCTGAGCATCGGCGGAGACGCCTCGCAACAGGCATGGAATGGGTACAAGGGCCAGCCGCTGGCGATCGTTGGCTTCGTCGAGGGCGTTTCGAAGGGCAACGATCCTGGGACGTATGTCGTCAAAACCAACGTCCTCCCGAACGACCGCGGACAGGCGGGCGTCTACCAGTTGCAGCTCATAACCAACCAGGCGGACGCTCAGTACCTGCAGCTCGGCGACCCGATCCACTTCAAGGGAACCATCTCCGCATACACCATGTCGCCCAGTTTCGTGCTGACGATCTCAGACGCCCAGATCGATCCTCAAAGCCTGCAGATGGCCTCCGAGCGCGCAAAGGCCAAGGCGCAGGAGCAGAAGGCTCATCCGGCTGCACGCCGCCGGCGCTGAAGGCTCGCCTTCGTGGGAGCGATGGAGCTTCCTGCCTGTACGCGGCCGGAGCCTGCCCTGATCCGGCAGCGCAGGAGCGGGCAGTGCCGCGCTCTCAGTCATCCCGCTCGAGCGCATACCCTCAACTTGCATGGCGCCACCGACACCCCTTGTGATTGCCATCGACGGCCCGGCCGCGGCCGGCAAAAGCACCATCGCGCAGAAGCTCGCGCTGCGACTCGGCTTGATGTACGTCGACAGCGGGGCTACTTACCGCGCGGCCGCGCTCAAAGCGCTTGAAGACGGCGTCGCGCCCGGTGACGAGCGTGCCGCGATTGCCAGCATCGACTCGGCCGAAATCGGGCTGCGGTTCTGGGATTCGCGCCTCTCGGTCACGCTGAACGGCAGAGATGTGACGGAACAGATTCGAACGCCGGAGGTCACTCTGGCCGCCGCGCAAATCTCGCGGCTGCCCGCAGTCCGCTCCAGGTTGGTTGCGCTGCAACGGAAATTTGCCAGCAATCGCGGCGTGGTGATGGAAGGCCGGGATATCGGAACGGTGGTTTTTCCAGACGCTCCGCTGAAGATCTTTCTCACCGCCCGCCCTGAAGAGCGCGCGCGCCGGCGGCTGAATGATGAGATCCGCAAGGGGCGCGGCATCACGTTGGAAGAGACGGCCTCAGAGATCCGGCGGCGCGATGAGCTTGATGTGCAGCGCGAGGTCGCCCCTCTCGTGAGCGCTCCGGACGCGCTAATCGTCGATTCCACAGCGCTCACGTCGGACCAGGTTGCCGACAAAATTATCGCCCTGGCGCGGGAACGAAACCTCCTCGGCCCAAATCGCGTGTAGCGGCGTAACGACCGGCGCTACATCTCCGAGTGCTTCGCCACGCGCAGTTTCACCCGGCCTTCTTCGACGTTCACCGAGAATGAG
Source organism: Terriglobia bacterium (assembly GCA_050745245.1). GTDB lineage: Bacteria > Acidobacteriota > Terriglobia > UBA7540 > UBA7540 > RH2-MAG17b. Next base: position 3,253 of record JBOGJW010000249.1, read on the forward strand.
AGAAACTCGCACTGAAGGGACGCCTTATACTCCTCTGTCTTTTGCCTGACGAACGTGGCAAAGAGCTGCGGATCGATGCGCTCGACGGCTTCGCCGGTCTGTGCTCTCGCATCCAGTATGGCTTGAAGGAGCTGATCCACCTTCTCGTTTTCGCGGCCGGGATCGGACCAGGAGACGCGGAATCCTTCCCGCGCGACACGAAGATCGGCGCTCCCTCCTCCTTCATCTTGAGTTTCTTCCGCCAAAGATCGCTGTGGACGGCGTAGCTTTGCGTGAGCTGGTTGAATCGGAATCGCTGCCGCAGGCTCAGCTCCTGCCCCCCGGCGCTGTACTTCCGGATGATCTTCTCGAGACGAAAAACAAGGTCATGCGGCGGGCGCGGCGACCCGCCGCTGAAGTACGCTTCATACTCGATCTTCAGCCTTCGCAGGCCATCTTCAAGG
>JBOGJW010000250.1:0-3207 GCA_050745245.1 Terriglobia bacterium
GTCCCGGCACGCCTGGTCAAGGCAAAAAAGGAACTTGAGCCAGCGGATGGTAACTCCTTTCTTTTCAGCACGCGCTTTTCAAGTTCCTTAGGAGGCAACGATTAATGGGTTGTTTTTGGGGGTGCGAGCCCGAGAATCCTCTGAAAACAAAGCACATGAAAAATTGCTATCAAAAACGAACCCGAGCTCTAATCTTGTTGATTTGCAGAAATACGCGAACGATCCCCGATTTGCCATCGCGCACCCATGAAAAGCGACGGTGACCTCCAGCTCGACCGGCGCGACTTCGCCGCCATGGCCGTGCTCGCCGTGGCGCTCGCAGCGATGTTCTGGAAGGTGCTGTTCACTTCCCAGATGTTCTTTTACCGCGACGTATTTAACTACACCTACCCGCACGTGAAGTTTATCCACGACGCCGTCCGCCACGGACATCTCCCTTACTGGAACCCGCTGCTGAACTACGGCGAGCCGGTGCTCGCCGATCCCAACTTTCTGTTCTTTTACCCGTTCACCCTCTTCATCGTGTTGCTTCCGGTCGCATATGCCTACTGCCTGCATTACGTCGTGCACTTCGCTATCGCGGCGATCGGCGCCTACTGCCTCGCACGGCAGTGGAAGCAGTCTCGCCTCGCGGCTCTGTTCGCGGCCGTCGCGTTCGGGCTGAGCGGCCCGCTGCTTTCGCTGGGGAATTTCTATAACCATGCCGCGTGCGCCGCCTGGATTCCCTGGGCGCTTTTTCTCACCGAGCGCGCGATCTCCCGGCGCGGGCTCCGCTGGTGGATTCTTCTGACCGCCTGCTTTTCGCTCCAGTTTCTCGCCGGCGAGATGTTCACGCTGCTTGCGACGTTCGCGCTTTGCTTTGCCTATGCCCTTTGGCGCGCCGGGCAGTTTCGGAAGCTCCGCGATCCGGCAAATCTGCGCTTCATAGCCGCCTTCGCGTGCGTTGGCCTGCTGATGATGGCGCTGTGCGCGGTCCAGCTCATTCCCGCTTCGCACCTGCTCGCGCACTCACGCCGCGGCATCCAGGGCCTGCCGTATCATGAGACCACCTACTGGTCATTCAACCCGCTGAAGCTGATCGAATTCGCGGTGCCCAATTTCTACGGCGCCCCGCTCGAAGCGCCTTCGGTCTGGGACTTCGTCCTGAACGGCCGCAACGATCCTTACCTGCCCTCCGTCTTTATAGGCTTCATCACTCTCTTCCTGGCCCTGATCGGCGGCCTGTTTGGCCGCGACCGGCGGAGGCGGTTCGCGGCGATTGCGGCCGCTGCGCTGCTGCTTCTCTCGTTCGGCAGATATACGCCCGTCTTCTCGCTCGTCTACCTGCTGTTCCCTCCTCTCGAATTGGTTCGGTTTCCCGTGAAGCTGGTCGTGCCGTTCACCCTGATGATCGCTCTGCTGGCCGGCTGGGGCATCGACGCTCTCCGCAGCCGCGAAACCCGCTTGGCCGCCAGGCGGAGAGCGGTGCTGATTCCGCTGGCGTGCCTGCTCGGAGCGACCGTTGCGGCGTGGGCGCTCTCCTTCGCCGTTCCCGGCGAGATCAGCCACGCAGGGGCTAGTGCGCTAGCCTTTTTCGGCAGGATGTACCTCCGTCCGTCCAGCTCCCCGCTCACCGCCGCAGAAACGGCGGGCGGCGGCGCCTTGATGATCACCCTAATGAAGGTCTATCTGCCCGGGCTTGCCGGTTTTCTGCTGGGGGCGCTGGTGTGGTTCAAAATGCTGGAGCAGAAGCGGCCCTGGGCCGCGCGCGTGCTTCCGGCGGTGGCTGTGCTTGCGTTGTGCCGCTTGGCGCTGGTGAACTATTCCGTGAATCCGACGGCGCCGAAGACGTTTTACACTTATCAGCCGCCGGTCCTCGCGCGGGCGAACGCCTCGCCTGCCGCCTGGCGCCTCTCGAACGTTTATCGCAGGCGCGTGTTGCAGAAAGGCCAGCTTAATCCCGCCTCATTCCTGAACTTCGACTCCATTCCCTGGGTCTCGCGCCTTTCGATGCTCGCGCAGAGCGATTTCCACTCGCGGCTGGTGCTTTCTCGCGGCGCGATGCTCACCGGCGCGGACGTGATCCTGAATAACGACGTCGATCTGTCGTTCCCGGCGGAGCTATTTCATTTCTGGGTCTTTTTTGGCGCGCAGATGCCGGATAGCTCCCGGGCAGATTGCCTGCTGGGACGGACTAATGTGAGGTATGAGGTCTTCGAGCGTCCCCAGACGAGCGCCGCGCTGCGCCAGCTCAGCCCCGTCTTCAACGGCTCTCCCGTACCGAGCTATCTCTATGAGAACCTCTGCGCCATCCCGCGAGCGTACGTGGCGGCAGGCGCGGTCTATTCCACGAGCCCAATGGAAACGCTTACGCTCCTCTCCAGTCCCGGCTTCGACGTGTACCAGAGCGTGCTGCTGCCCGCCGCCCGTGGAGCGAGGCGCAGCGCCGGCATCTTCCCGGCGCCTTCCGGCGTGCTGCCCGCCCGCAACGGAATGCCGGCGTCGGTTGTCCAGGTCCGCGAATTTTACTCCGGGCATTCGGGAGAAACCGCAGACCTCATAAGCGGAGGTCTGCGCTACGCGGCGCACACGAAAGCTGTCAGGGTTTTGAGCTACCGTCCCGACAGCGTAATCCTCAGCGCGCAATTGGAGCGCGCCGGCTACGTGGTGCTGCTTGACCGCTACTCTCCCGATTGGCGCGTTTCGGTGGATGGCCGCTCGGCGCCGCTGCTGCGGGCGAACCTCATGTTTCGAGCCGTAAAGGTTGGGGCGGGCGAGCACGTGATCCGGTTCAATTACCGGCAGGCGGGGCTTGCGGCAGGAGCGCTGATCAGCATCTTAGCGCTGCTCGCGCTGATCGTGGTGTTTGCGCGCGACCCTTATTCGAGTGTGGCGCTGGTGGACGCGAAGGGATTCGAACCCTCGACCTCAGCGTTGCGAACGCCGCGCTCTCCCAACTGAGCTACGCGCCCAAAGCGATAGCCTGAATATAACATGATGGCGCCGCCACGGTCAGCGCCTTGCTGCACCAGGTGAGAGCACTACGCGCCATACGACGGCCCATTTCGCCGTAATTCCCGCGCGTCTGGAAATCCACGCTGAGGCATTACCTGAGGCCAAAACTTTTGCTTGACAAGCGCTGGTTGATGGCGTTTAGATCGGCGGCGAAGGTTTTCGATTTCTGGGTCGTGGAGGGGAACTATGGTATCGCAGCGGGTAGCCACGGCA
>JBOGJW010000251.1:0-6577 GCA_050745245.1 Terriglobia bacterium
GCTCTACGCTGCTCTTATCTCGATGGCCGCTTTGAGGATTACTGGGAGGGCCGCCGGGCAGCGATTGCCGCTTAATTCCAACTTCTATGTCGCGCACCCTTCCCGCCAGCGCAGAAGAACTGCTAACGGCGGGGATGCGCAATTTCAACGGTGCAATATTGCCCATAGCGCTGGCCGGCAGGCCCCCAAGCGCGAGGTGCTTAAGGCTGGCGGGCGGCTGGACCGGCGGCATGGAGGGCCGCGGCGGCTCGAAACGACTGATCGGCAGGGGCAGGATAACAATATCGACGCGGCGGTTCATCGCCCGTCCTTCGGCGGTGGCGTTCGAAGCCACAGGGTGGTAGTACGAATACCCGGCAGCGGAGAGCCTCTCCGGGTCGAATCCGAATTTGGTGATGAAGAGCCGCACCATGTTGGTGGCTCGCGCCGTCGAGAGCTCCCAGTTCGATGGAAAAGCTGCGGAGTGGATCGGCACGTTGTCGGTATTGCCCTCGATACGGAGCGTGCAGGCGGTTGAGACGAGGATCTGCGCCACACGGGCGATTACCGCATCGGCATCCGGCCGAAGCGTAGCGGACCCGCTGTCATAAAAGCCGAGCTCGCGCAGGCTCAGGACGAGACTGTCCGGATTCGAGTGAACGGCGACGAGCTTTTGCAGAATTTGCGGCTTCAGCACCGTTTCCAGGCGGCGGCGCAGATCGGCGAGGTTGACCACACCCGGCGCGGGGATGACGGTGCCCTGCGTGGAAGAAGCCACGCGGCCCAGGACGGTGTTCATGGTGAGGTTGTCCACCATCTGGGCGTTGGAGAAGGGCATCGGCTGGGTTTGCGAGAGCGGGATGTGCGTGTTCGAGCTCTCGAAAATTCCGAGGTTCTGAAACGCCACTTGCATGGCCAGCGCCATCTTGCCGACGCGCCGCTTGTCCACCTGAGAAGAGGAAAACATCACCACGAAAAATGCGAACAGCAGCGTGACGAAATCCGAGTAGGAGATCAGCCAGCGCTCATGATTTTCGTGCTCTTCCGCACGCCTGCGCCTTCTCACTGTGCCGCCTCGGCGGTTTGAGCTGCGCCGGGCGCCGGTTCTTTAGAAACGTGCTCCGCCGGTACGGTCAGATACCCGCGCAGCTTGGTCTCAACCATGCGCGGGTTCAAGCCCTCGAGGATTGAGACCACGCCTTCCAGCATCATCTCGCGCCGCACTTCTTCCTCGCGATTGCGAATCTTGAGTTTGCCCGCCGCGGGCAGGAACAATAGGTTGGCCGAGCCGACGCCGTAAACCGTGGCGACAAACGCCACCGCGATGCCGCGTCCGACCTCGCTGATGTTATCGAGGTGTTGCATCACCTGAATCAGCCCCAGCACGGCGCCTAGAATGCCGACGGTGGGCGCGTAACCGCCCGCCGCTTCGAACACCTTCGGAATCTTTTCGCAGTGTTCGGCATGGTTGTCCATTTCGAGTTCCATCATCTTGCGGAGCTCCTGCGGCTCGGTACCGTCGATGGCCAGCATCAGGGATTTCTTAAGAAAAGGGTCTTTAATTTCCGCGAGCCGCTGGTCCAGTGAGACGATGCCTTCCTTCCGTGCCTGGTTCGCGTAGGCCACCATGTCCTTGATCAGCGCCTCGGGATTTGCGGTCTGCTCAAAAACCACTTCGCGCATGCGCCGCCCCGCCTCCATGACGGTTGGCAGAGGGAATGAGATCAGCACCGCGCCGAGCGTGCCGCCGAAGACGATCATCGCCGCGGTGGGCTGAAGGACTTGTGCAATTTTCCCGCCCTCAATCGTCATCCCCCCCAATATTCCGAGGATGGCGACCAGAAGCCCGCCTACTGTTGCTTTATCCACCCCAAAGTCTCCCGAATTGTTTTAGCGCCGCCGTCCGGCCGGCGATGGCCGGCAGGGTGCCGGCGCGATGCTGGTTGCTGAAGAGGCGCGGCAGCGACTTGATCACGCGCGAGCAAGAATCTTCTTTGATGGCGATTTAGGATACGCCGCTATCCGGCAGCCCTAATCGTCTAGCGCTGCCGGGTCACGGTGCTCATTTATTTTTCGAAACGCGACGCTGCAGGGCGACACCGCGCAAAGGCCCGTAAGCACGCACCGCCGGAAAGCCACGATCTGCTCCACCACGTGCTCCAGCGGCTCCTTTACCAGAACCTTCTCACCAGTGATCAGCGTAATCACGGTGTCCGGCGCCTGCTCAATGAATTGAACCAGGTCGGCATTGAGCACCAGCAGCTTGTTGTTCAATCGTGTGAGTTGTATCAAAGGAACACTCGTCCTCTCTCGTGTCCGAAAGCGACTGCGCGGCTTTGGCCGGCAACAGATACTTATCGGCGCCTCTCCCGGGAAGCCATCATGGGCGGCAATTCTTGCCGGGCAGAGTGTCACCCGCAGAACAAGAGAGCAATCGGCATGCCAGCCGCGCCGCCTTTTTATGTTGATTCTCTAATGATCCGAGCCCGGCATCGTGAGGAAACGAGTGGCAACCGATTTGCTTCTATCTCCGCGGTGGGCGGCCTCAGGATTAACGTTTTGTTAGAAGAGCGAAGCTCGCGGAAGGCTAGCCCCCACGCAGGAGGATCAACATCGGCGCGCAGAATTTTGCGATAGCAACAACTGAAATCTCGCCCTGCGCCACGACGCTCCCGGAAGTTAGCGCAGTGGCAGGCGAGGCGGACTTGCGCGATCGCGCAGCGAACGCACCAAGCTGCGCGCCGGAACTCCCGCCCGGCGTTTTATTCCACGCCTCGATTTATGGCGCTTCCGGCTACGCGGAAGAGAACTGGATGGAAGTGCTGGGGCTGGAGCAGCACGGCATTCCTGTTCAACTCGCGCCCATCGGTTCGCAGCGCGATACTACAAAGCTTCTTCCCTCCGCTGTGCGCCACAAACTCGCTGAGCTGCAACAGAACCGGGTCGACCTGGGGCGCGGCGTATATTACCAGTGCGTTCCCGCCGGAGACCTGGACCTCGATACCTATGGCCGGTATCGCGTCGCCCGGACTACGTTCGAAACTGAGCGCATCCCCGAAGGCTGGGCAGAGCGGTGCAACGCGATGGATCAGGTCTGGGTGCCCAGCACGTTCAACGTCAAATCGTTCGTCGAAAGCGGCGTCGAAGAGCAGAAGCTTCGGATTATCCCAGGCGGGATGGACACTCGCCTTTTCCGCCCAGGGCTGAAGCCATTCCGCATTCCGAAAAAGCGCGGCTTCACCTTCCTTTCGGTCTTTGACTGGCAGGACCGGAAGGGGTACGACGTTCTGTTTCGCGCTTTTTTGAATGAGTTCAGGCCTGACGAGGACGTTACCCTGCTCATCAAGCTGTATCAGATTAATGATCCATTTACGGACGTCGAGGCGAAGGTCCTGTATTTCATCGAGCGCGAGCTCGGGATGCCGCTCGAGAGGACTCCTCCCATCGTTTTGCTGAACGGCGTTATCCCCCAGCAGCAGATGCCGCGCCTCTATTGCTCGGCCGATGCCTTCGTCCTGCCGAGCCGCGGGGAAGGGTGGGGCCGGCCTTACCTCGAAGCGCTCTGCTGCGGATTACCGGTGATTGGCACTCGATGGGGCGGCCAAACCGATTACTTGAACGATGAAAACAGCTACCTGGTAGAGATTGAAGGGGTCATGGCCGTTTCGCCTGACGTCGACATTGAGGTGCTTGCCGGCCAGCGATGGGCCGCGCCAAGCGTCGATCACCTGCGCAAGCAGATGCGGCGCGTTTTTTCACAGCGCCACGAAGCGCGCGCGCGCGCCGCGCGAGGGCGCCAGGAGGTCATCGAACGCTTGGACTGGCGCGTGATTATTCCACGCTGGGTGGAGCTGTTTAGAAACCTGCTGGATTAACTTTATGGCTCTTTACGCTCTCAAACCGGACACACTAGAGGTTCAAAGCTCTTACGAGCGCAGCCTGCGCGTGTGCCTCATCACTGACGCCGCATCGGGCGAAGGGGCGCCGGCGGCCGTGAACGCCGCCGTTGATGGAACGCTGCCCTTCTCCTCTTTCCAGCCAGACAACGTGCCGCAGGGATTTGACGCGGCGTTTTGGTGGTTCGCCGGAGAGAGTCTCGCCTGCGGCTCCAGCGCCGGAATCCGCCGGGAGCTTGTGACGCCACGCTCGCGCGCATTCGTCCCAGTCCATTACCCGCTGCTGCCCGAATTGGACTTGATAGGGCTTCAGCCGCGAATATGGACGGCGCCGCCTCGAAGCGACTACGTGATTCAGAGTTTTCGAATCCTGGCCAGCGCCAGCCCGTCAGACGAGTTTCTAAGCAGCCTCAGCGAATCAGGTGAGCCGTGGGCGCGACTTTGCGGGGCTTTGATGGACGCCCGGCACGATCCAGGCGCCGCCATCGAGCGGCTTTCCTCCATTTGGCGTGAACCCGGGCTCTCCTCCACGTTTGCAGGACTGGCGCTCCGCAACCTCGCATTGCTGCTGGTTTTCCAGAAGGAGTTTGACCGCGCCGAGCAAGTGCTGGAATCCGGAATTCAACTTTTTCCGGACTATCCCGAGCTCTCATTCCTGATGGGATGGCTGCGCTGGAAGCAGGGGTGCTGGGCGGAAATCTCGCGCCACATAAACCGCGCCGTGGAGTCTCGGGGAAATGTCTCCCTGGTGGGCAGCGGAGGCGAGACCAGCTACCGTGCCCACTGGCTGATGGCCGTCCTGAACGATGCGGCGGGGAGCCAGCAGGGGGCGTTCACGTTTTACCGCTCCGGCCTCGCCTGGAAGCCCGCGTTCGGCCCCGCAGTTATCGGAATCCTGAATCAACGCCTTCCAGCAAGCACCGTCTGCCGGCTCGCGCAAGGCGAACTCTGCGCTCTGGCCAGGCGCGAGCGCCGGTATTTTGCGCCCGTATTCTATTTTCTGCTTCTGCACCGTCAGTTCGGCCATGCGCGAAAGCTGCTGGAGTTGGTGAGCCCACCGGAGCCACAGAAATCCGCCTGTGAGGCGCACTTGGAAACTGCCGCGAGCGCCTTCCGGCCAGGACCCAGGCCCATCGCCGCGAAACCAGGCGTGATCTTGATCGGAGATCAGTTTTCGCGGGCCAGCCTCGCGCGCGTCAACCGTGAAGTTGGCGCGGCCCTCCTCCAGCGGGTGGAGTTAGATGTCGCGCTCGAGCCGCACAGCTTTTCCACCGGGCGCCCCAGCACGTTTGAGAACCACGAGATTCTCTCGCGCGGGCTTATGCGCCAGGTGGGCTGCCTCGACCTCACCATCCGCCACCACTGGCCGCCCGATTTTCGCCGGCCGCCGCGCGGCAAGCTCGTGGTGCTGCTTCCGTGGGAATTTGGCGCGATTTCCAGGCAATGGGTTGAGCAGATCGAGAACAATGTCGACGAGCTTTGGACTCCTTCGAACTTTTGCCGCGATGTTTTCATCCGCAGCGGCGTAACCCCTTCCCGCGTGGTGGTGATTCCCAGCGGCATCGACACGCGCGTCTTTACCCCGGAGGGGCCCCGGCTCCGCCCGCAGGGCAGCCGCGGTTTCGTCTTCCTGATGGCAGGCGCGGCGATTCCGCGCAAGGGCGCGGACCTGCTGTTGGAGGCGTACTGTCAGGCTTTCTCGCCAGCCGATGATGTGACGCTCGTGATCAAGGATTTTGGCTCGCAGACGTTCTACCGGCACATGTCGCTGCTCAGCGAATTCCGCCGTGCGATGGATCGCGCCTCGTCTCCGCACATCGTCGTGATCGATGACGAAATCGCGGACTCCGAGATGGCCAATCTTTATCGCGGCTGCGATGTCTTCGTGCTGCCGTACCGCGGAGAAGGCTTCGGCCTCCCACTGGCTGAGGGGCTGGCGTGCGGAAAGCCGGTGATGACTACGGCGCGCGGCCCGGCCCGGGAATTCTGTCCGGCCGGGGCGTCCTACTTCGTCGCGGCACGCGAAGCCGAGCTGCCGCAGCCGCAGCCGGGCATCGGCGAGATGGCCGGGCCCTGCACCTGGTTCGAACCTGACGTCCGCGAGCTCGCTGAGCGGATGCGCTACATATATGAAAATCGCGACGAAGCACGCGAGCGCGGCCTCGCCGCTTCGACGGAGATTCACGAGCGCCTCAACTGGCCGCGGATTAATAGCCTCTATCTGGAGCGGATCAAACGGCTCGTGTAGGGGCGCTGCTTGCAGGCCCTGAGGCGCTGAGCGAGTTCTGGATTCCCGCTTGCGCGGGGATGACGGGGCTGCAATTGATTTCTCAAGAGCGGCGCTGAATCCGCCGTTGTCTACAGAGGATCACCCACATGCCCACTCTGGCCCTTTCGATGATTGTAAAAAATGCGGAGGCGTCGCTCGACCGCTGCCTCGAAAGCGTGCGCGGCCTCGCCGATGAAATCGTCATTGCCGACACCGGCTCGACGGATTCCACCCCGGAGATCGCGCGCCGGCACGGGGCGAAAATTCTTTCGATCCCGTGGGAGCAGGATTTCGCCAAGGCGCGAAATCGGTCCCTGGCAGCCGTCGAATCGGACTGGGTTTTGGTGCTCGACGCGGATGAGATGCTGGACCCGAAGAGCGTGGAAAGCGTGCGTCGGCTGCTGGCGCACTCCGAGGTTGCCGGCTACATCAC
>JBOGJW010000252.1:0-4605 GCA_050745245.1 Terriglobia bacterium
GGTAAAGTCAGTAGCAAGACCCGTAGCCTTATCCGCCTCCGTACCGTTCAGCGACTGCACGCTGGCATCTTCCTGGGGCTGCGCTTCACGCGGCAGGAACTTGAACGCCAGCCAGCGGAAGATGTAATCCATCACCGACTTGGCATAGCGGATTTCCGGGTTGGGGCTCCAGCCGCTGGGCTCAAAGCGCGTGTGGCTGAATTTATCGCACAGCACCTTCAGCGGCACGCCGTACTGCAAGGCCAGGGAGACGGCGGTGGCGAACGAATCCATCAGGCCCGAAACGGTCGAGCCCTCTTTTGCCATAGTGATAAAGATTTCACCCGGCATCCCGTCCGCGTACAGACCCACCGTGAGATATCCTTCGTGGCCGCCCACGGAGAACTTGTGCGTGATCGCCTGCCGCTCATCGGGCAGCTTGCGCCGGAAGGGCCGCGCGGTCGCCGCCGGCGCTGCGGCCTGCTGCGGCGCAGCCTCGGGTGTCTCGAGCGTGTTTTCTGGCCCCTCTGCCCTGACACCTGGCGCCTGCGCTTTCGGCTTAGCATCGGAGGTGTTCAGCGGCTGGCTGCGCTTGGAGCCATCGCGGTAGATGGCGATCGCCTTAAGGCCCAGCCGCCACGCCTCCACAAAGGCGTTCGAGACGTCCTCCACGGTGGAGCCCTCCGGCAGATTCACGGTTTTAGAGATCGCGCCGGAGAGAAACGGCTGCGCCGCGGCCATCATCCGAACATGGCCCATGCAGGCGATGGCACGCTTGCCCTCCGCCGGCTTGAGCGAGCAGTCGAACACCGGCAGGTGCGCCGGCTTCAGGTGCGGAGCGCCCTCGATAGTGCCGTGCTCGTCGACGTAGTTCACGATTTCGGCGGCCTGCTGGTCGTCGTATCCGAGCCTCAGCAGCGCCGTCGGCACAACGTTGTTCACGATCTTGATCAAACCCCCGCCAACCAGCTTCTTGTATTTCACCAGCGCCAGGTCGGGCTCAATGCCGGTGGTATCGCAGTCCATCATAAACCCGATGGTCCCGGTGGGCGCGAGCACAGTCACCTGGGCGTTGCGGTAGCCGTGCTTCATGCCGTGTACGAGGCACTCGTCCCAGATCTTTCGCCCCGCTTCGGCGAGCGCTTCGGGCACGTTGCGCGGATTGATATTGGTGAGCGCCTTCCGGTGCAGGGCGATCACTTCGAGGAACGGGTCGCGGTTGGCGGCGTAGCCGGGGAAAGGTCCAATCTCCGCCGCAATCCGGGATGAGGTGAGGTACGCCTGCCCGTGCATGATTGCGGTGAGGATGGCGGCGAAATCGCGGCCCGCGTCGGAATCGTATGGCAGGCCGCCCGCCATCAGCAGTGCGCCGAGATTCGCATAGCCCAGGCCGAGCGGCCGGAAATCGTGCGAGTTCCGCGCGATAGTCGCGGTGGGATAGCTTGCGTTATCCACGATGATCTCCTGCGCGGTGATCATCACGTCTACAGCGTGGCGGAATGCCTCCACGTCAAATTTGCCGTCCGTCCCGACAAACTTCATCAGGTTCAGCGACGCCAGATTGCAGGCTGAATCGTCCAGGAACATGTATTCGCTGCATGGATTCGAGGCGTTGATGCGCGCTGTCGATTTCGATGTGTGCCAGCGGTTAATGGTGGTGTCGAACTGAAGCCCCGGATCGCCGCACTGCCACGCAGCCTCCGCAATTTTGCGCATCAGGTCGCGGGCGCGGTATGAAGCGAGCGGCTCGCCCGTGGTCACCCTGCGGGTGCTCCAATCCTGGTCGTTCGCCACCGCCTTCATGAACTCGTCGCTCACGCGAACGCTATTGTTGGCGTTCTGAAAGAAGATCGAGCTGTAAGCCTCGCCGTCGAGCGAGGAGTCATAGCCCGAATCGACCAGCGCCCAGGCCTTGCGCTCTTCCTTAGCCTTGCACTCGATAAAATCCACGATGTCCGGGTGATCGACATTCAGGATCACCATTTTGGCTGCGCGGCGCGTCTTGCCGCCTGACTTGATGACGCCCGCGAAGGCGTCATAGCCCTTCATGAAGGAGAGCGGCCCGGAGGCAGTGCCGCCGCCGGAGAGGGATTCAACCGAGGAGCGGATCGGCGAAAGATTCGTGCCGGTGCCCGAGCCCCACTTGAAGAGCATTCCTTCGGTCTTTGCCAGACTCAAAATGCTCCCCAGGTCGTCTTGCACCGAGTTGATGAAGCACGCCGAGCATTGCGGGTGCCGGTAAGCTTCCGTCTCCTTCTGAACGGTTTCAGTTTCCCGATCCCAGTACCAGCCTGTGCCTTTCGAGCTGCGCTGGTACTTGTGCCAGAGCCCGCAGTTGAACCACACCGGCGAATTGAAGGCCGCCTTCTGCCGCACCAGCAGGTGCGCCAGCTCGTCCCGGAATATCTCCGTCTCCTCCTGCGACTTGAAATAGAGGCCTTCACGGCCCCACCCGGCAATGGTGTCCGCCACGCGGCTCACCAGGTGCTTCACGCTCGATTCGCGCTCGTCGGAGCCCAGCTTGCCGTGAAAATATTTGGAGGCGACGATGTTGGTGGCTGTCATCGACCAATCTCTCGGCACTTCCACATTCCGCTGCTCAAAGATGGTCTTGCCCTTCTCGTTCTGGATGGAAGCTGTCCGCAGCTCCCACTCGACCTCGTCAAACGGGTGAACGCCAGCCTTGGTGAACAGGCGTTTGAGACTCGCACCCCGCTTGGCTGCGCCCGAATCTGATGCTGTGATGTTTAATACCATTGTGGTAACGTCGCGCTCGGCCATCGTGCCTCCGGTGCTCATTGGATTAGATGAAAAACGGCTTGCCGCGCTGCCTCGCCGCCAACTCCCGCACCCGCTGAAACCCACAGCGGTGTGGGTTAGTCTGAGGAGCACTCTAGCGCCGCGGAATTCCGCTGTCAAGAGGGAATACACAATATTTTGGGGTAGCTGTTCGCAGGAAGGCGATATATGGGGCTCGGCGAGGTTATTGGCCGGAAGGTGTCTACTTTTTGAACAGCGCCTCGAAGGCGGCCCGAGGGTCGTCAGACCGGGAAGAGCCGGGCGAGGTCTGCCTTTCGAGGGTGACGCGGAGTGCGTAATAGCCGCATTCGTTGCGGGCACCCTTTTTCGGAATCCGTGCGGCGATTGGCTGGTTGCACTCAAACCGGGCTGAGGTGTCGAAATGTGTGCACTGCTTGCAGCTGTGGAGCTCGAAGCCGCAGTGAGGGCATTTGCCGTTCGCGTCGACGCCGGCTGGAAGCACCTTGCCGCATTGAGCGCACCGCGAGATCAGACGCTTCTCGGGCATCTGCGGCGTCTTGGGCCCAAAGGTCTCCGGTTTGGGGCGCGGGAGCCTCTCATCACGGCTTTTGCCGGAATCCATATAGCCGTGCTGTCGGTACTTTCGTTCCATAGAATTAACGTTCGGACACAATCCAGCCGCTTAACACGAAACCGGAGAAATGAATGAAATTCCACGCCGCCGCGGCTCAACCCCGATTTACGCAGATTTGCGCGGCGCTTTGCCGGTCCTCATTTGCTTTGATCGGCGTCTATCTGCGGCTTTGCAACCGCTGCGCCCGGGTACACCCCGGGCACGCTAGCAGATGCAGGGGGACCTTTTAGCCTTTTTTCTCGCCCAGGGAGCGGATGTAGTGCAGCAGGCCCTGAATCTGGTCCGCGCTTAGTTTGTTACCGAACGCCGGCATAGCCGTCCCCTTCTTACCATTCGTGATCGTGTTCACGATCTGTGCATCGGAATGCTTTTCCTGCCAAGTGGCGCTCGTGAAATTGGGCGTATGAATGGCTGGGTAGCCTTTTCCATCCATCCCGTGGCACATCGAGCATTTCGACTTGAAAAGCTGCGCCGAGTCACCGTTGGAAGTGGCAGCAAAGCTTGCGCTGCCGAGCGCCAAAGTGGCGGCGATGAGAGCAACTACGGGAATCATCCGGAGTTTCATAGGGTTTCAGCCTCAGCTTTGATGTTCGGGATGCGTGCAGGCGCCCGGGAACGAATCGTGGTAAGCGTCCCCGCCGTATTGCAGTTCCTGCTCTAACCCGATTTGGGAAGTGTAGTAACCAAAGATGGTCCAGTCCTTAATATCTTGAAAAAACTCGATGCCTGGCCGGTCCGCAGGGTTTCCGTTTTCGGGATCGGCGAGCGGCTCGATCAGCTTCGTCTGCTCGCTCGCGCCGAGCGCGGTGAAAGGTTTTCCGTAGGCGCTGAAGGACCTGCTGTCAATCCAGTTCAGACCTAAAACGAACTTCTGCTGCACGTCCGCTTCCTCTTCATTGAGGAACAGGTCAATGCAGCGGTTCACCAGCGCCTCGCGGGCCCCCGGCGTGCCGGTACTTGGGATGATCAGGTCGGTGAACGCGATCACCATCTCGTTCTGATGCTGGTCAAAGAAAAGCGGCTTCCATTCCGGCTCCGGCTTGGAGTGGGGTTCCGCCACCTTCGCATCGCCGCACCCGCACGCCGCGGATGCCGGCCGTGCCTGATCAAGGACGGGCAAGAATGTTGCCGCCCCCGCCGTGAGAGCGAGATCCCTAAGCGCCTTCCGCCGTCCTTCCGTCCGGCTGGTTCCTGTCGTTGGTGTCACGGAGAGCAGTATACATGAGGCACAC
>JBOGJW010000253.1:0-3017 GCA_050745245.1 Terriglobia bacterium
GCCAAGCGGATGGGCCTTTCGGATTCTGATCTCGCGGGCTTGTGGAACGCCGCGCCCGCCGGCGTGCGTGCGCGCCGTCTTGCCCTGAACGTCCGCCCGGTGTTTAAGCGAGTGGACACTTGCGCGGCGGAGTTCGAGTCATTCACGCCGTACCTCTATTCCACCTACGAGCGCGAAGACGAGGCTGCGCCCACGGCGCGGCAAAAGATCATGATTCTCGGCAGCGGGCCAAACCGCATCGGGCAAGGAATTGAGTTCGACTACTGCTGCTGCCATGCATCATTCGCGCTGAAGGAAGAGGACTTCGAGACCATCATGGTGAATTGCAACCCGGAGACGGTCTCGACCGATTATGACACTTCGGACCGCCTCTATTTCGAGCCCTTGACGTTTGAAGACGTGATGGCCATCGTGGACGAGGAAAAGCCCCGCGGAGTGATCGTGCAGTTCGGCGGACAGACGCCGCTGAACCTGGCGCGGCAGCTTAAGGAGGCGGGCGTGCCGATCATCGGCACGTCGCCCGAATCGATTGAGCTCGCCGAAGACCGAAAGCACTTCGGAGCGCTGCTGGCGCGGCTCGGCATTCCGCAGCCGGAAAACGGCGCCGCCATGAACGCCGCGGAAGCGGCCGATATTGCGAAGCGCATCGGCTATCCCGTGCTGGTGCGGCCTTCTTACGTGCTGGGCGGTCGCGCCATGGTGATCGCGTATGACGAGCGCACGCTCGCCGATTACGTGGCGCGAGCCGAAGAGCTGCACCGCGCGTTTCCAATCCTGGTGGATCGTTTCCTCGAAAACGCCACCGAGGTGGACGTGGATGCGCTGGCGGACGGCGAGCAGGTGGTGGTGGCCGGAATTATGGAACACATCGAGGAAGCGGGAATTCACTCCGGCGACAGCTCGTGCGTGCTGCCGGCAGTGGGCATCCCCGCGGCCACGCTTCGGACGCTGACGGATCACACCATCGAGCTGGCGCGCGCTCTGAATGTGATCGGGCTGATGAACGTTCAGTATGCGATCCAGAACGGAAAAGTTTACGTGCTGGAGGTGAATCCGCGCGCCTCCCGTACCGTGCCGTATGTCAGCAAGGCCACGGGCGTGCCGCTGGCCAAAGTGGCGGCGCGGCTCATGGCGGGGCGAAAGCTGAAGGAGTTTGGGCTCGGCGGCCAGCTTGCGGTGGAGCAGTACTTCGTGAAGTCGCCGGTGTTCCCCTTCCAGAAGTTTCCGGGAGTTGATACCATCCTGGGCCCGGAGATGAAATCGACCGGCGAGGTGATGGGCGTGGGCAACACATTTGGCCTCGCGTTCGCCAAGGCTCAGCTTGCGGCCGGCCAGCGCATCCCGGACGGCGGCAACGTCTTCTTCTCGGTCAATGATCACGACAAGCCGCACGCCATTCCCGTTGCCCGCAGCCTGCAGGAGCTGGGTTTCAAATTGATCGCGACGCAGGGCACGAGGCAGGCGCTGCGCGCAGCGGGGCTGGAAGTGGAGAGCGTCTACAAGGTGAACGAAGGACGCCCCAACGTGGTGGACTTCATCAAGAGCGCTAAAATCGACCTGATTATCAATACGCCCCTCGGCGGGCCTTCACACTTCGATGAGAAGGCCATTCGCCGCGCCGCGGTGGAGCACCGCATCACCTGCATCACGACGCTTGCCGGCGCCGCCGCCGCCGTCAGCGGAGTCCGCGCGCAGCGCGAGGAGCCGCTGCAGGTGTTCGCGCTTCAGGATCTGCACGGGGCGCTCGCGCCGGCGTCCCGGCGGCATTGCCGGCAAGATGCCGGCGCTACGGCGTTGTAGTTGGGTAGCGCGGACCTGCGCCGTTCAGGTCCGCGGTTTGTCCATGCCGGCCTAAACAAAAGCCGCAGACCTCAAACGCGGAGGTCTGCGCTACCCCGACTCCGGCACGGAGGGCACGGAATGACACGACGCGAGACGCTTAAGAATTTGCGGGGCGTTTTCACGCCCATGATTACGCCATTTAGCGCACGCGGGAAGCTGGACGAGGGCGCGTTCCGCGCCAACCTGCGTTTTCTGTCCGCCTCAGGGATTTCCGGCGTGCTGGTGGCCGGCTCGACGGGCGAGGCGCCGCACCTCACCATACCCGAGCGTCTGCGGCTGATCGACATCGCGCGAGCGAGTGTGAAGCCGCCGCAAGTTTTGATTGCGGGCGCCGGACTTGAGAGCACCGCGCATACCATCGAGCTGAGCCGCGAGGCCGCCCAGCGCGGCGCGGACGCTGTGCTCCTTCTCCCTCCGGCTTACTACAAGCCGGCCCTGCGCCCGGACGTGCTGGCGGCGCACTTTGGCGCCGTGGCGGACGGCGTGCGCGTTCCCACGCTGATCTACTCCATTCCGCAGTACACGGGCTACCGCATGGACGTCGAGATGCTCGGCCGCCTGGCCCGGCACCCCAACGTCGTGGGGCTGAAGGAGAGTTCCGGCGACTTCAGCTTCGTCCAGGCGATCCTGCGCAAAGTCCCGCGCAATTTCAGCGTGTTTGCCGGAGCCGCGCCAGTGCTGATCGACGCTCTCAATGCCGGGGCGGCGGGCGGGATCCTCGGGCAGTCCAACTTTGCGCCGTCGCTTTGCGCGGCGATTTACGAGGCTTTCCGCGCGGGTGTGCTGGAGAGTGCCGAGCGACTGCACCAGCGGCTGATGATCCTGGCTACGGAAATCACGGTTGCGTGGGGTATTCCGGGCATTAAAGCGGCGGTGGATCTTGCCGGAGGCCGCGGGGGTGCGCCGCGCCTTCCGCTGATGCCGGTTAACGGCGCCGCCCGGCGTAAGATCGCCGCCGCGCTGAAGCGGGCGGGGGACACAGCGTCGTGAGGCGCCTGACCTCCCCGGGATTCTGGGCCTCGTACAACGCGCTGCCGCCAGGCGTCCGAGCGCTCGCTGACAAGAATTTTGCACTGCATACCGTAAATTCTTGTCTTTTAACCATACATTTTAAAGCCAGTCATTCTGAGCCCGTTCGCCTTTCCGCTACGAACGGCCCTGAGCGCAGCGAAGGG
>JBOGJW010000254.1:0-14145 GCA_050745245.1 Terriglobia bacterium
CGGGATTGAGCCTGGCGACCCCCGCGGGCTGGCCGAAGCACTCTTGCGCGTGCTCTCCGATGCGCCCCTCCGCGCCCGGATGAGCGCTCGGTGCCGCCGGAAAATCCAAGCTTATTCCGCGGAAGCCTGCGCCCTCGGCCTCTACAGAAGCGCTCAGCACTCAGCTTTCGGCGTTCAGCAAGCTGAATGCTGACCGCTGACCGCCCGCTCGTCACTCGTCACTCGTCACTCGTATTTGAACCGTGACCTTCGTTATTGAAGCCGTCGGGCTCGCCTCGGGCGGCGGAAAAGAGCTGGCGCTCAACCTCTTCTCGCGCCTGCCCCATTTCCGTGAGCACCGGTTCGTGCTTTTCCTTCCCATGCGGCCGGAGTATCCCGGCCTCTCTGCGTCGAATATTCACTGCTGTTTTTATGAAGGGGGCTCAAACCTCGCCGCCCGGTACGTCGCGCTCCAGCGGACGCTGCCCCGGATTTGCGTCGAATATCATGCGGACTCACTGCTCTGCCTGGGCAACTTTGCGCCGCGTAAGAGCCAATGCCCCACCCTCGTTCTGATTCAGAACGCTCATCTTGTATGCCGGGAAAAAATCGCGGAGCAACGCCGGACGTCTCGGGAGAAGCTGATTCTCGCCTACGGCAGGAGGGCTTCGCGGCGCCTCCCGCACGACGTTTGCGTGGTCGTTCAGACACCGGTTATGCGGGAGCGACTTCTCTCGGGGTCTGGGCTTCCCCCGGAGCGAGTCGCCGTGATTCCATGCCCGTCGGGCATTCTGGCGAACTCACGACCCGAACTTTGCCGAGAATCGGCTCGCCGGGACAGGCCGTTCACCTTTCTCTGCCTCGCGCGCTACTACGCGCACAAGAACCTCGAAATCCTGCCGGAAGCGCTGAAGTGTCTTGCGGCCCTCACGCGCGCGCCGGTCCGGTGCCTGATCTCGATTTCTCCCGGTCAACATCCGGGGGCGCGCCGCCTGCTGGCGCGGATCGAGAGGGAAGCGCTGTCCACTCCCTTGCGCAATATCGGCTCGGTGCCGAGCAGCAGTCTCGCGGAGGTCTATGGCGCGGCTGACGCCGTGATCCTGCCGACTCTGCTCGAATCATATTCCGCCACGTATTCCGAAGCGATGCATTTTGGCCTTCCGGTACTGACCAGCGACCGCGATTTCGCGCGGTATTTGTGCGGCGATGCTGCCGCTTACTTCGATCCGCTCGACGCCGGGAGCATTGCGAGCACCATGCTCGCCGTCATGGAAAATCCCGGCTTGCGCCAGACGCTGGTAGCGCGCGGCCGGCGTATTGTTGCCGAGCTCCCGAGCTGGGATGACATCGCCGCGTGTTTTGTCGAGAGTCTGGAGCGTACGGCGAAAGCCGTACATTGCTCAGGCGCCCTCTCCGAGCGAAGCTGTAGCGCAGCGCAGCCTTGCGGCCGCAACCAAACGCCATTTACAGTCATTCCCTCTTCTCGGGAAAAACAGAACGGACTCCCGGATTTTGCCGCGGGCGCGCGGCCTCCGGGTCTCGGGACGTATTGGCGAACGCTGCGGCCGCTAGGCATGGGGCAACTGGCTGCGCTGGTGAGAAGGCGCATGTTGCCCTCGCCCGGACTGCCGCGAGCGGGCGCGGCACAGCCTGCATTGCGGAAGTTCAGCCGGCCGTCGTGTTTTTCCGGCTGGAAACCCAAAGGCGCTCCGCGAATGATTGAAAGCACACAGATCCTCTCACTGAACGCCGGCGCCGGGGTCTCCAGCAATTCTCGCTGGCAGATTCCGGGCAGCGACCGCTTCTCGCTCTATCAGCTCAACAGCTTCGATTTTCTTGATCTCGATTTGAGTGCGCCCGCGCGCCGCGCGCAGCTTTCGGCCGCCGTGGATCTGGCATGCGACTGGCTTTCCACAAACGCCACCGGCCATGAAATCGGATGGGAGCCTTATCCGCTATCGAAGCGCATTGTAAATTGGCTGAAGTTCCTGGCAGCAAATGATCGCGCTTGCGAGTTGCTCGGGCGCGGCCGCGCAGTGATGCAACTTCTCGCGAGCCTCCGCGTGCAGGCGCTCGCGCTTGAGCGCCGGCTGGAGACGGATATCAGGGCCAATCATCTGCTCAAGAATGCCAAGGCGTTGCTTTTCGCGGGAGCGCTGATCGAGTGTCCTGAAAGCTCCAGGTGGCGGCGGGAGGGCGAAGCCTTTGTCCGGCGAGAGATCGCAGAACAAGTGCTCCCCGACGGAGGCCACTTCGAGCGCTCTCCCATGTATCACGCCCAGGTGCTGCAGGACCTTCTCGATCTCGATGCCCTCTGCGCGTCGTGCGGCGAATTGAGCGGAATGCGCGCCGGCCTGTGCGAGCCTATCGCGCGGATGGCAAGTTACCTTCGCGGCATTCTCCATCCGAACGGCGACATTCCGCTCTTCAACGACTCGGCTTTTGGCTTGACCGCGCCGCCGGACGAAATCCTCAGCCGTGCCGCTCACATCAGCGATTCCGCAAATGGCAGCGCGCCGCGCCTTGCGCTGTTTCCCGAGACGGGCTACGCCGTATTCCGTGACGCGAGGACCCGTGATTGCCTGATCTTTGACTGCGGGCCGCTCGGGCCGGCCTGCCAGCCCGGGCACGGGCATTGCGGCGTGCTTGGCTATGAGCTTTCGCTGCAGGGGCGCCGCGTTGTGGTTGACACCGGCGTGAGCACCTATGAGCGGTGCGCCGAGCGCCATTACGAGCGCTCGACGGCCGCGCACAACACCCTCCGAATTGATGGCGAGGAGCAAGCCGAAATCTGGGCCGCATTTCGCCTGGGCCGCCGGCCGTCGATCCGCCGGGTGGAAACAGGTGCGGCCGCGGGGTGCCCGTTCGCACGCGCGGAGCACAACGGATACCGGCATCGCGGAGTGGTCCACCGGCGCGCCATTTTCCACGTACAGGAGTATGCGTGGGTCGTCGCCGACTCGCTGCTCGGCCGCGGCTGGCATCGCATCGAGTCCTTCATCCACTTTCATCCGGATGTGGTCATTGAAGCCGGAGGCGAAACGCGCGCTAGCGGCGCGGCCTGCGGCACGCATGAATACGCTATTCGGGTTGGGAATCTCAGCTACCGGCTCTCAGTCCTCGGCGAAGGCGAGCTCAGGCTGAAGCAGAGCTGGTACGCTCCTCAGATGGGATTGCGCCAGCGGCGAGCGGCGCTCCACTGGACGCGGGAAACAGCGCTGCCGGCTATATTCATCTGCGCTTTTGCCCCCGCCGGCGTCCCGCCGGTTGTTCTTCGCGCCGGCGCTGACGCAACGACGATCCAGGTGAATCACATCACGCTTCCACTGGAATAAGACGCGCCCGGCGCCGCTCCCTCTCACCGGCTGAAATGAAAATCCTCTACATCGCCCAATATTTCCCGCCGGAGGTCTGCGCGCTCGCGGTGCGGGCGCACGACCTTTCGCAGGAGTGGGCGCGCGCCGGCCACGAGGTGAGCGTGCTCACCGGGTTCCCGAACCACCCCGAAGGCGTTATTCATCCGTCCTATCGCCGCGCTTGGCGAAGAGGCTTCAGCCGGGAGGAGCGCGGCGGCGTGGCCGTCTACCGTACGTGGCTTTACCCTGCGGCGAACCGGGGCGTTTGGGGCCGCTCAGCGAATTACGTTTCCTTCGCGCTCTCCGCGGCGCTGGTTGGAATGCGCGCGGCAGGCGAGCGCACGGTAGTTATCGCAACTTCTCCGCCGCTCACCGCGGCCTTGGCCGGTTACGCCGCCGCGCGGGCGCGCGGGGTCCCGTTCGTTTTCGAAGTGCGCGATCTTTGGCCCGAATCGCTGGAAGCGGTGGGCGTCGCGTCCCCGCGCTCTTTTCTATATCGCAGTCTCGAACGCGCGGCGCGCTTCCTTTACGCTCGCGCGGACCGGATTGTGGTCGATGGCGAGTGGAAGCAGCGCGCGCTGGCGGCTTCCGGCTTCGGTGAAAAAATCACCGTGATCAGGAATGGAGTGGCGGAGAATTTCTGCCTGGCTCCGGGGTCGCCCCAGGCGCGCGCCGCGCGCGAGCAGTTTAGGTCGGCGCACGGCCTCGCGGGAAAGTTCGTTGCCCTCTACTGCGGGACGCTCGGCATGGCCCACGGGCTCGAAGTGGTGCTCGACGCCGCCGCCCGGCTGCGCGATCGCGCCGAGATTGTTTTCCTGCTGGCCGGTGGAGGCGCCGAACGCGAGAACATCTGCCGGCGGCTCCGCGAGTCCGGCCTCACGAGCGTAAGGTATCTCGGCAAACAGCCGCGCGAGAATGTTCCGGGTCTGCTGGCCGCCGCCGATGCGTGCCTGGTTCCGCTAAGGTCAAGCGAGGTCTTCAAGTCAGCGATACCCTCGAAGACCTTCGAAGCCATGGCGGCCGCGCGACCGGTAATCCTGGGCGTCGAGGGCGAAACCAAGGAGATCGTGCTCGAAGCGGGGGCTGGGCTCTGCGTTGCTCCGGGTGACGCGGAGGCCCTGGCGAGCGCGGTGATCCGCCTCCAGCAGAACCCGGATCTGCGCCGCAAGCTGGGCGCAAACGGGAGGCGCGCGGTCCTGGCCACGTATACGCGCCGGCGGCAAGCCTCGGCTTACGTGGACCTTCTGAACGAGCTTGCAGCCGCGCGGCTCGAGCGGCTGCCCGCCTCTCCTCTGGCGGCGCGTCGCCCGATCTCCGCCCAGCCGCTCGGAGAATAGCGGAGCGCGGAAGGCCGCAAAGAAGAGCAGGGTGGCGCGGACCTTGCGTGCTTCAGGTCCGCCGCTTTTTCGTTCTACACAAGCCGCCGACCAAAAGCGAAGGTCTGCAATGCAATACCGTAATTTCTTGTTTTTTTGCAAACTTTTTGGATGCTCGCGGGCCACCGCCACCGGTGTCACCCCCGCGAAAGCGGGGGTCCATTGAGAAAATGGATTCCCGCTTTCGCGGGAATGACTGTAAATGGCATTTGGTTGCGTCCGCAAGGCCGCGCCGCGATATCTCGGACCGCGGAGTAATTGATGAAGCAAGTTGTTCAGGATATCCGTGCGCGCGCGGTCAGCGTGGAAGAAGTGCCGCCGCCGCGCTGCCAGCCGGGCGGTGTGCTGGTTGCGACCGCCGCTTCGCTGGTCAGCAGCGGAACGGAGCGCGCCATGATCGCGCTCGGCGCAAGGTCGCTGATCGGCCGCGCGCGGGAGCGCCCCGACTTGGTGAAAAAATTCTACCGGAGCTGCCGGACGGCCGGTGTGCGCGAGGCCCTCTGCGTGGCGCGCGCGCGCCTGGAGGCAGCAGTACCCCTAGGCTATAGCGCCGCGGGAACTGTCCTGGAGGTTGGCGTCGGCGTCGTGGACTTCACCCGCGGCCAGCGCGTGGCGTGTGCTGGCTCCGGTTATGCGGCTCACGCGGAAATCAACTGGGTTCCGCAAAACCTTTGCGCGCACGTTCCCGCCGGGCTGGATTTCGAAGAAGCGGCAACAGGCGCTGTCGGGTGCGTGGCGCTGCACGCGGTGCGGGTGGCGGACGTGAAGCTCGGCGAGCGCGTGGCGGTGATCGGCCTCGGGCTGGTGGGGCAGCTCGTTTGCCAGATGCTGCGGGCCGCCGGGTGCGTGGTCTGGGGAATCGATCCCGATCCGGACCGCGTCCGGCTGGCGCGCGAGATGGGCGCGGACTTTGCCAGCGAGAGAGCGCGCTGCAGCGGCAATCCCTGGCAAGAAGCCATCGCTCGCGAACGGGGCATGGATGCGGTGATCATCGCCGCGGCAACACGGTCCTCGGAGCCACTCGAGACCGCCGGACAGATCGCGCGCGACCGCGGCGTGGTCGTCATCACCGGGGATGTACGCGTTGATATTCCGCGTGCCGCGTACTACCGGAAGGAGCTTGAAATCCGCTACTCGCGCTCCTACGGTCCCGGGCGGTATGACCCGGCCTATGAGCAGCGAGGCGCCGATTATCCCTACGGGTTCGTGCGCTGGACGGAAAGGCGCAACCTCGAGGCTTACCTGGACCTACTCGCCGCGGGCAAAGTGCGCGCGAAGCCGCTCATCACGCATCGCTTCGAGATTGGCAGCGCGCTCCGAGCTTACGAGATGCTCTCCGGCGCGAGAAAAGAACCGCAGCTCGGAATTCTGCTTACCTATCCCGGCGCGATTTTCCCGGGCGAGCGAATCTTTTTGCCTGCGCGAGCGCGGCAGGTGAGCTGCGCGAGGCCGGGCGCGGTTCGCATCGGCTGGATCGGCGCCGGCGCGTTTGCCCGAGGCAGGCTGCTTCCGGCATTGCGCGGGGTGAAGGGCATCGAGTTTGCCGGCCTCGCGAACGCCACCGGGATTTCCGCCCGCAGATCGGCCCGCGATTTCGGATTCCGCTACTGTACGGCGGACGCCGGCGAGGTGATCGCAGATCCCGGTATCGATGCCGTCTTTATCACAACCCGGCACAATCTGCATGCCCCGCTGGTGCGGCTCGCGCTCGAACGCGGCAAGCACGTCTTCGTGGAGAAGCCCCTCTGCCTTACCGAGGCGGAGCTCGGCGCGCTGGCCGAAGCTTACGCGAAGTCGCGCGCCATCCTCTGCGTGGGATTCAACCGCCGCTTCTCTCCGTTCGCGCGGGAGTGCGGGCGTTTTTTTGAGGACCGTCGCGAGCCCCTCACAATAATTTACCGGGTGAATGCAGGCCGGATTAGCGCGGATCACTGGGCGCTCGATCCCGAACAGGGCGGCGGGCGGATCGTGGGCGAGGTTTGCCACTTCGTTGACTTCGCCGCGTTTCTCGCCTCATCCCGGCCGGAAAGCATCGACGCCCGGCGACTGCCGGGCCGGCGGGATGATCGGCAGGGCGATTTTCAGGCGCACGTCAATTTTGCCGATGGCTCACGAGCGGCAATTTTTTATCTTTCATCGGGGAGCGAACGCATGCCCAAAGAGCGTGTCGAAGTCTTCGCCGGGGATAAGACTGCCGTTTGCGAAGACTTCGCGCGGCGCCGCTTCTATTCGGGCGCACGCTGCGAATCGCATTGGGCGCTCCGGCAGGACAAGGGCCATGGCGAAGAGATGCGCGCTTTCGTGGAAGCCGTCAGAAGCGGCGGCATCTCACCCATTCCATTTGAGAGTCTCTATGCCGCGACGCTCGCGACCTTTCGTGTTCAGGAGTCGTTGTCGCGCGGAAATCCGGTGCCGGTCTTCGGCTCGGCGGACGCCGCGATCGTCGCAGAGCGCGTGGCGTTCGAATGAGTCGTCTTAACAGGGCGATGAAAAAGCAGGCAGGCTGTCATCCTAAGGAAGTCGCCGCGGCGACCGACGAAGGATCTCTGTAGTTCGCTTGAAAAATGCGGGGATTCTTCGCTGCGCTCAGAATGACACGCCCCACAGGTTTTCAGCAAATCCGTGAAGGGAGGAAAGCCATGAGGAGTTCCGGTGCGCAGGTTTTATGTGTGATTTGCATTGCAATCACGCTGGCCGGGCCGAGTTTTGGCGGCTCGAAGCGCATTCTGGGGGCGGTGGTTGCGACCGCTGGCGTCACGGTGGGCGGGGTGGCCGTACATGGCGACAATGCGGTGCTGGCGGGTGATTTGCTGAATACGCCGGCGGGCGCGAGCGCGTCGGTCAAGTTCCCCGGCGCGCGCCAGGTGGAGGTCCTCCCCGAATCGTCGGTGCGGTTCCTGCTTGACGCCGCAGGGCGTCCTTTGGCTCAGATCTCGGCGGGAACGGTGGTGACCACGACGACCGAGAAGGGAGCGGTGATCGTTAAAACGGCGAAGTACGACATTGCTCCAACGGGCCGGCAAAGGGTGGTTTACTTCGTCGGCGTCTTGCCGGACCACGCTACGGTGATCGGCGCGCGACGCGGCGCCGTCGCAATCACGGATGCGCGATCCGGGCAAATCTACATGCTCGCGCCCGGCCATTACGTCGCATTTTCACCTACAGCGTCAGGGCTGCCCCCGCAGCAGCAGGAGCAGAGCCAGCAGGCTCCGGGTAAGCCCGCCGGGCAGGGCGCGCCGCCGGCTCCGCAGCCCGAGAAAAGCGTCCAAGCGCCCGGCAAGCAGGCTGGATCCGCGGCGCCTCCTCCACCTCCGCCCGCGCCGCCGCCGTGGCACATCGGCTCGCTTTCGCACGGAGCCTCGATCGGCGTGGTGATCGCCGTCGCCGCCGGAGCCGCTGGCGGCGCGCTTGCCGCGGCTTCAGGTGGCGGAGGCGCTCCGGCTAGCCCGAGCGCGCCGTAGACCACGGCCTGCCGGGGAGGGCTATTTCAAATCCTGGGAAAGGCGCTGGTAGTCCGCCCGGTACTTGGAATTCGTGGAGGCCAGCGTTGTAGCCATGCGGTACTGTTCGAGCGCCGCCTTCAGGCGGCCTTGCTTTTCGAGTGTGTTGGCAAGATTGTAGCGCGCCAGCGCGTCGTTCGGGTGGCGCCGCACGGTCCAGCGGTATTCGAAGACCGCGCGGGTGAGATCGCCCTCTTTGACAAAGGCGTAGGCAAGATTTTGCTGCGCGGCGTCATCGTCCGGATCGAGCAGAAGTGTCACCCGGTACTCTGCAATTGCCGCGCCCAGCTTTCCCTGGTCCGCGAGAACATTCCCAAGGTTAAAGTGCGCCGCCGCATACTGAGGCCTGATGCGCAGTGCGCGCCGGTACGCTTGAATCGCATCGCCGGGCTCGCCCTTCGCCTTGAGCGCGTTGCCCAGGTTATTGAGCGCCTGCGGATCGTCCGGGTCGAAGCGCAAGGCGGCGCGGTATTCGGCAATTGCGCCGTCCAAGTCGCCCGTGGCATCGAGCGCATTCCCAAGATTGTAATAAGCCGCCGCGAATTCCGGCTTCAGGTGTATCGCACTGCGATATTCCGCCGCGGCATCGGCGGCGCGGCCGCTTTTCGCCAGGGCAAGGCCCAGGTTGTTATGGGCCGCGGCGTTTCCGGCATCCAGGCGGATCGAAGTCCGGTATTCGACGATCGCGCCCTTCAGCTCTCCCTGGGCCGCAAGCGCATTCGCGAGGTCATAGTGGGCGGTCTCGTCGTCCGGATTGGCGCGCACCGCCAGACGGTACTCGGCGATTGCCTGATCCCACTCCTTCTGCGCGGCGAACTCGTTTCCCCTCAGGAGGTGGCGATTCGGCGACTGGCGCGCGGGCGCCAGCACTGCCGAGAAGAATACGACGAGGACAAGCGACGCAAGCGTCGTGATTTTCACCCCCCTTCGATCCCTTACTTCGATTCAAAACGCCCCTGGCGCGTAGAGGCGGCTTTATGCCGCCATTACGGTGGCGGGGCAAACCCGCCGCTACTACGGACGCGCCCGAAACCGAGGCATTACGGGTCTCTATTTCGCGCCCGCGCGAGGACCCGTCTCAGGGTGCGTGCTGCTGCGCCAGGTTTCTCGAAAGCCAATCAAGGGCCGCGCGCACATCCGGGTCCGGCGCCTGGCCAGCTAGAGATTTCCGGTACTGTTCGAGGGCGCCAAGACGATCGCCCTGCTTGAGCAGCACATCGCCGAGAGTGGCGCTCGCCGCCGTGAACCCGGCGTTCAGGCGCAGCGCCTCGCGCAGCTCCGATGCCGCGTCTTCCAGTTGACCGTTCGCATAAAGGGCAAGCCCCAGCCGGTAATGGGCGCTCGCGTCGCGGGGACTCTTGGTTTCGAGATCTCTGTACGTGCTGATGGCGCCGCCAAGGTCGCCTTTCGAGTACAAAATTGCGGCCAGACGCGCTTCGGCGTCGTGATCGCCGCCAGGATCGAGATTAACGACGGCGCGATACTCGCGAACTGCTCCATCCACGTCGCCGCTGTCGAAGAGCAGCTCCGCAAGCGCCTGGTGAGCCTCGGCGAGGTTTGGCTTCAGGCGGATCGCCTGGCGGTACTGCGCGATCGCCGCCGGCCGTTTTCGCTCCGCCCGGAGGACGTGCGCCAGTCCAAGGTGAATCGAGATCATTTCGGGAGCAAGGGCAAGCGCGGCGCGGTACTCGCGCTCCGCGGAATCCAAGAGTCCTTCCCGCTCGAACGTCTCCGCAAGGGATAAGTCGCGTGCGGCGGCTGCGTGCGCCTCGGCGGGCGGCGGTGGGAACACTTTGGCCCCTCGCAATGCATCGATCAGCGCTTCGCGGGCCCCGGCCGCCTGCAAGCTGCGGAGGACATCGCCGGTCGGCTGAAAGTCAATCCCTCGCTTACGGACAAGCTCCTCAATGCGCCCGCTGAATACCCCGCCTGCTACGAGCCCCCGAATCTGATTCTCGGTTAGCGGCTCGGCGGCGGCGTTTTGGCCCGCCCTGAGCGCAGACGCGCCTCCCGCAAAAATCAGAACCCACAGTACCACTGCAAGCGCACGCCTCACATTGTCTCCTCAAGCGGTTCTCGCCTTTTATTCTAAATCCGAAATCTCCGCGTTTCGATACCTGGCCGGCGCAGGCCAGCGCCGGTGTGCCGTCTCCAGGCCGGCGCCACGGCGGGCGGCGCGAAATGCAAGAGCATTGACAATTGCCTTCCGCTTGTATACTACATAGTTAATTAGCGGGTGCGGAAGCCGCCGTAGGTGACGCTCGGAAGGTAGTCTAAATTCGACGCAAAATGGTTTTTAAGCACCAAAATGAACGGACTTCTGTAAGCCGATGAAAATACCGGGCTTATAAGCGCAGGTGGCTGCAGGTTTGCCTGCAAGCGTGAAGACTGGCGAGATCGCACCTTCCGAGTTTTTACACAAGCAGCTCGGCATCATCGATGCAATCAGCTATTGACTCTGCCGGGCGAGTCTGCCATTTTTTAGCACTCGGACCGCGCTATTCTGAAAGGCAAAAGCGCGGAGTGCGAGGAGGAGGAGTTCGCAGATGAGCGATCACAGGTTAGGGCGGCGGGATTTTCTGAAAGCGGGCGGAGCATCGGCCTTGGGTGCCTCGATCGGCGTGGCGGGCGGTGATCCGGCCGCGTCGCCGACGCCTGGCGCCGCCGCGGCCCAGGCTTCTTCCATGCCCGCATCCAGCGAAAAGCGGTTTCCGCAACTCGCGATGATCACGAGTTACTCGCCGCAGAAGCTGGCGTTTGCCGCCTCGGCGCACTACCAGGGTGTGGTAGTCAAGGTAGATCGCTTCTTCAACTCGGGAATGCCGGACTCCGACCTTGATCAAGTGCTTTCGACGGCCCGCCAGGCGGGCGTGCGAATCATCAGCATCGAGTGCATGGCGCCCAACCACATTGCGCGCGATGCGGGCGCGCGGCGAAACGCGAACGCCGAGTTCATCCGCGATTTGGAGTTCGGCCACCGGCTCGGCTGCAAATTCGTAGGTACGTTCAGCGGAGCGACGGAGGGCGCCTCGATGGAGGACCAGGCGAAGGCGCTCGCCGGAGTCTTCAACGAGCAGTACCTGCCCGTTTGCGAAAAACTTGACATCACCATGGGGTGGGAGAATTATCCGTGTCCGACTAACTTTGCGACGGTTCCGGCGGCCTGGGAAGCGGTTTTTTCACAGGTATCGAGCCACAGACTGGGCCTGGAATTCGATCCGTCGCACCTGGTGCGGCAGTATATCGACTACTTCGACGCGGCTTGGAAATTCAAGGACAGGATTCTGGGGGCCCATGCGAAGGACACGGAGATCATCGAGCCGGTCCTGCAGCAAGTGGGCATCCACGGCGACGGCTGGTGGCGGTACCGCATTCCCGGGCAGGGCCGCATTGACTGGCCTCGCTTCATCACGTGCCTTCTTCAAGCGAACTTCTCGGGAGGGTTCGCCGTCGAGCACGAGGACCGCTTCTGGGACGAGCCTCCGCATAACAGCGCGCCGGAATTCCCGCAGGCCCGCAAAGACGGCTTTATTCTCGCGTCGCGGTTTCTGCGCATGTATTTGCCCGGGCGCCTTAGCTGACGGTCGCGAGAGGATGTCCGTTCCGCTCCAACACCGGACGAACTAACCAGTGGAAGCATTCGAGGATCTGCTGCGGAGCGTTGAAGCGCTGCGGTGCGTCGATCTGACGCAGGCGCTTGAAGAGCACATGCCGCACTATCCCACCCACTCGAAATTCCACCACACGCTATGGAACTCTTACTGGCACGGCGACCGGTCGCTCACTTACCAGCTGCTGATGAACGAGCATTCCGGCACGCATGTTGATGCGCCCGCGCACTTCATCAGCGATGCGAATCCCGCCGCTCACGTCACCATTGACCAAGTGCCGGTGCGAACGCTGATCGGCCGCGGCGTACGGCTCGATTGCCGTCATTTCAAGGCCGGCGAGTCCGTGCCGCGGAGTTTTTTGACGGATTGGGAGGCAAGCCACGGACCGCTCCGCGAAAAAGACATTGTGCTGTTCAACTTCGGCTGGTCCGCTCACTGGAGTCTCCGCCCCCAACACGCAGCGTACGTTAGCGACTGGCCAGCCGTCGGCATGGACGCCGCGCAGTATCTCCTGGGGAAGCGGGCGGCGGCAATCGGCGTGGACACGCTCTCGCCGGATCATCCCGCCGCGCTTGCCGGCGCGCCCATCCACCCGGTGGTCCTGGAAAAACAAATGCTGCTGATCGAAAACCTCTGCAACCTTGACCTGCTGCCGAATGCTTTTCTTTTCCTCGCCTTACCGCTGCGGATTCGCGGCGGCTCGGGCTCGCCCCTGCGCGCCGTCGGGCTTTTCTGATGCGAATGTGAGAGTAAACATAGATGGAATTCGGGTGGCGCACACGTGGCGGATTCTGCCCTGTGTGCGATTTTCGATGGCCGCACACATCCCAAACAACGGAACGTATGCGCCAGCCCGTGAGGGCTGTTTCTGGCGTGGCGATTTACGGCGTGGCCCGGTTCCGCTGCCACAGTTCGAAACTCAGCAGCGCCCACAATTGCTTCCGGCGATCTCGCACGCCCGTCCAGTGCTCGTGCAGATAGCGCTTGACGTTGCCAGCATTGAAATAGCCGCGCGCGGCGGCTTGCGGCGATAGGAGCAGGTCCCCAAGCATCTCCTTGAGCGGCCCGCGAAACCAGGGTCCGACTGGCACCGCGAATCCAACCTTCGGGTGCGCGAGCACCTCGGCGGGCAGGCGGCTGGCCAGCATGTTCCGGAAGAAGGCCTTTGGCCGCAAATGGCGGACGAGCAGGCGGTCCGGTATCTTCGCGGCGAGCTCGACGAGACGATGATCGAGCAGCGGCACGCGCTCCTCGATTGAAGCCGCCATTGTGATCTGGTCGCCGCGGAGGAGGAGATTATCCGGAAGCCAGATTTTCAGGTCGGCGTAAAGCATCCGCTTCAGCGGCGTGCGCATGCCAGCTTTCTTCAGGCGATCATTAAAGACCTTTCCCGGATGGTCCCGGTCGACGCCCGCGAGGAAATCCGGGCTGAAGAGCGCCTCACACTCGGCGCGGGTGAACGAGGAAAACCACGCGGCGTAGCGCTCGCCTTCATCGTGCGTGGCGAGAGCCTCCATCGCCACCTGAACCCGCCGCTGGCTGAAGGGGAGAAGGCTCGCCGCCGTTCGCAACAACCCGGAGGGGATCACGCGCGAGATGCCTGCCAGCTTGTCAGCAGCGTATTTCGGGTAGCCCGCGAAGACCTCGTCCCCTCCCTCGCCGGCGAGCGCCACTTTCACGCTCCGTGCCGCCAGCCGGGAGATTTCGTACAAGGCTACATCCGTAGGCTCGGCGAGCGGCTCGGCGCGGATTGAGGCGAGGCGCGGCAGGACTTCCGCGAACTCGCGCCCGCGCAAAATCAGCTCGTGGCGCTCGGCCTGGTAGCGCTGCGCTGCGGCGCGGGCGAAGGGCAGCTCGCTGTAGCCCGGCTCCTCAAACCCGACAGAGAATGTCCGAATGGGGCGCGCGCCCAATTCGGCCATGAACGAGAGTACCGCGCCTGAATCCATTCCGCCGCTCAGAAACAGGCCGAGCGGCACGTCGGAGATCTGGCGCAGGCGGACGCATTCACGCAGGCATTCGGAAACCTCTTCTGCCAATTCGCTCTCGGGTTTCGAGCTTTCCTCCTCCGGCGGTGCATCCCAGTACTGCTCGACGCGGACGCCGCCCGAATCCGCGAGAAGGAAGCACCCAGGGAGTAGCTGCTGAACGCCGCGATAGATTGTCTGTGGCGCGGGGACGTAGCGGAAGGCGAAAAAATCGAAGATCGCCTGCGGGTCTTCGGCGAAGGGCGCCAGCGACAGCTCGCGAAGGGCGTTTATTTCGGATGCGAATGCGAGGCCAGCCGGCGAAGCATTGTAGTAGAGCGGCTTCACGCCAATGC
>JBOGJW010000255.1:0-3605 GCA_050745245.1 Terriglobia bacterium
TCCTGGGAATAACGCCGAGCGCGTCGAAGGGTTGGCTCGCTCCCATTTGGGTTCCGGAGATGCGAGGAAAAATGAGACGATGGCGTTGCGGTTTGCTGGCGGTAAGCTTGGCAGCCGCGCTGGCGGCGCTTTTCAGCTTCGCGCCCGCGCCGGGGCGGGCTGCTGACGTTTCGGTTTCGTTCCCGGCCTTTACCGGATCGTTCACCGTGGCGGGCAAGCAGTACCGCTACACGATCGCGGGCCGTAACCCTGAGCGCGGCGGCACAACGACCATACCTGTCGTACTGGTTCCGATGACCTTCGCGTTCGAAGCGGGCGCCGGTAACACACGCGCGATGGATGCGGCGCCGGACGCGCCCAAGATCATCGCTTCCCCCATTTTCCAGAAGTACGCCTTCCCGGGCGGAACCACTCAATACGGTGACGCGGTTCAGCGCGCCGAGTTCTATCAGCAAGCCGTCCACAAGAACTGGCACACGCTACTGGGCAAGCCTCGTATCACGCCGCCGCTGCGCATCGAAATCCCCGCTGCAGACGGCTACATCCTGCATTCGAAGCGCACCGGGCAGTCATTCGCCGTGGTGGACGTGGAATACGCCAAGGGAGAGCTCTTCAAAGCCCTTCCCAAAATCCACGTCCGCCCCAATGAGCTGGTGATGGCTGTGGCGCGCAATACGGATTTTTATCCGCTCAACGATGCCACAGTCTGCTGCTCGTGGGGCGCGCACGGCGTCCAGGTTGACTCCGCTTCGGGTGCCGCGCAGCCCTACATCCTGAGCACTTACCTCGATCCCGGCGTCGTGCCGCGCTTTTCGGACGTTCAGGCGCTCAGCCAGCAGCTTGTCGAATGGATGAATGACCCGCTTCAGGGGTATCAGAGCAACGTCTTCCCGCCCTGGAGGTCGCCGGGCAGGAGCTTTGGGTGCGGCAGGGGCATGGGCACGATGTACCGCTTTGCCGAGCCGACGGACGCCGCATCGATTTCGAACGCCGCGGCTGTGATGCTCGGCGGCACGGAATATCACCTCGAAAACGTGGCGCTCCTTCCCTGGTTCGCTGAGAATCAACACCCGGATAGCTTTCAGGGCGTCTACAGCTTTCCGGACACGCACGCGCTTGCCGCGCCCGCCCAGCCTTGCTTTCGATTTCGCGGGCCGCGCGCCCCATTTACTCCCACCGCTTCGCCGATTGCGGAGAATCATCACAGCCGGCACCAGTTGATCGGCTATTGGGTAGGGTACAACCGCAGCTTCCCGCTCCGCGATGTTTCCCCGCAATGGGATGTGGTGATCGTGGCCTTCGCGCCGCCCGCCAAGGGATCGACCAGCGTGATGGAGTTCCACACGCCGGGCGGGTACACGAAAGCGCAGTTCAAGTCTGACATTGACTATCTCCAGCAGCACGGCAAAGAGGTCCTGATCTCGCTCGGCGGCGGCGGTAGAGTTGTAGCGCTGAACACCGCGAAGGACCTCGCCGATTTCACCCGCAGCGTCGGGAGCATCGTGAAGGATTATGGCTTTAACGGCATCGATCTCGACTTCGAGACGCCGTCAATCATCCTGAATCCGGGGGATAGTGATTTCCGCCACCCCACCACGCCCGCGGTCGTAAACCTCATCGGCGCCGTGCACCAGCTTCGGCGCCGCTTTGGCCCGCGGTTCATGCTGGCGGAGGTTCCGGAAGGGCCGCAGGTTCCCGCAGGACTCGTGAGCTATGCGGGCCAGTTTGGGTCATTTCTGCCGGTGATTTACGGCACCCGAAAGATTCTCTCGTTCGTCGACGTGCAGGACTACAACACGCCTCCGCTCGAGGGGCTGGACGGGAACTATTACATGCCGGACACCGCGGATTATTACGTCTCCATGACCGAGCCGCTACTTCACGGCTTTGCGGTGGGCGGGAATCAGAACTCAATTTTCCCGGCGTTGCCGGCGTACAAAGTGGCCGTGGGATTTCTGGCCGGGCGCTCGCCGCTGCCCGCGATCACCAAGGCCGTGCGATATCTCGTCGACGGCACGACTTTGGCGGGAGGGGAGTACGTGTTACAGCGGCGCGGCGGATATCCTGATTTTGACGGCGCGATGCTCTGGACCATCCAGGCGGACCGCCGTGAAAACTACGACTTCTCGAACACCGTTGGCCCGTTGCTGCACCGGCTTCCGAATATGCGGCGCGAGCGGTAGCCACGCTGTAGCGGCGCGCTGTGAGCGCCGAATTGAATAACAACGACCGGCGGTCATAGACCGCCGCTACAAGCGGGACGGCGGCCTAAACACCATCGCGCGGCCTGTCCTCGCGCACCCAGAGGGTATCCTGGAGGGGCTCGCCGTCGCACTGGATCTCGAGCACCGTCGCCAGCTCGTCCGGCGCCGTGGCGGGCAAGCCGGTGAACTTGGCTTGAAACTCGGTCTGCTCGACCCGCACGTTCTGTCCCGTGGTCAAAATTCGCGCCGAGTTTACCTTCGTTTTCAGCCCGCCGATAGCGACGTATTCTCCCGGCCAGAAATACACATGCATGTAGAGCGTATTGCCTTTGCGCGTGAACGCGGCATAGGTGGAGTTCGTCACGTGGCAAATCTCGGAGCCGTAGATCGTCTGGCCGTGCTTCTCCATCCATTTGCCCACGGCGGTGAGAATCTGGACCGAGGGCTCGGGAATGGAGCCGTCGCCCATCGGCCCGATATTCAGCAGGTAATTGCCGGCGCCCTGCGAGCAGTGAATGAGGTCGCGCACGACGGTCTTCGGAGTTTTCCAGGAGTCGTCGCCCTTGTTAAATCCCCAGCTACTATTCATCGTCATGCACGTTTCCCAGCCGCGGTCGTCGCCCTTCTTGAGCGGTGCGCCGACGTGCTGCTCGGGCGTGGAAAAGTCGCCGGGCAGCTCATTGCGGTTGTTGACGATGATTTCCGGCTGCAGGTCGAACACCATGCGGTTCATCTTATGCGATTGCCACCCGTCCGGCCCCGGGCCAAGCGGCGGCCACGCGACGTCGTACCAAAGGATATCGATCTTTCCGTAGTGGCTCATGATGTCCCGCACCAGTCCGTGCGTGTAGGCCACGAAGCGCTTGCGCGCCGCCGCGTCGTGCCAGCAGCGGGCGCCGTCGGGATGGTGCCAGTCCATCAGCGAGTAATAAAAGCCCACGCGCATGCCCTCGCCGCGCGCGGCCTCCACGTATTCTTTCACCAGGTCGCGCCGCGGCGCGTTGTCCGGAGCGCAGTAATGCGTCAGATTCGTGGCGAAATTGCAGAAGCCCTCGTGGTGCTTGGTAGTCATCACCATGTACTTCATGCCGGCCTGGCGGGCAAGCTTCGCCCACGCGCGCGCAAAGCCCTGCTTGGGGTCGAAGCGCTGAGCGAGCTTCATGTACTCGAGCACCGGGATGCCTTCTTCTTCCATCGCCCACTCATGGCGGCCCAGCACGCTGTAGAGACCGAAATGGATGAACATGCCGAAACGAGCCTCGTGCCACCACGCCATCCGTTGCGCGCGGTTAGGCGGCGTGTTGAATCCTGCATTCGGGTTCTGCGCCGCGGCCTCGTGCTGCAGCTGCTGTTTGGAGCTGCCGCACGCGAACGCCGCTCCGGCCGCGCCAAGCCCCACCA
>JBOGJW010000256.1:0-9870 GCA_050745245.1 Terriglobia bacterium
AACTGGCGTTGGCTAGCTGAATAACCGGCGATGAGAATAGACGCCTTGGTAAGCGACCCCCGCTTGCGCGCGGGCGACAATGGGGGTCATTCCCGCGCGAGCGGGAATCCAGGCTTTTTAATGCAAAGTGGTGAGCCAGAGGGCTCGTGGGGTCTGTCTTGAAAACTCCAGTCAGGCATCCCTGACCCTGCTCTCCCGCTTCGCGGGATCGGGATGGCCGGCGCAGGCCGTTCTTTGACGCGTTCCCAGCGTGCAGGTTCATTCCTTGATTACTACGCTCCCTTCTCACTCAGAAATTCCCGTCCCCGGCGCTCCCTCCCGGCGTTGATCACGATCAGCCCAAGGACCACCACAGCGAGCTCGAAGCCGCAGAGCGCCCTCCCGTAGCCAAAAAGATTGCGCAAGGCATACTCCGCTGTATTCGTCGGTGCGGCGATCAGGATCCCAAGTTGGTAGGCGAGACCGGGCAGCAGGCTGCGGGCGGATGCGGGCGCAAGTTCGATAAGGTGCGCGGGGATAATACCCCATGCTCCTTGAACGCCCGCCTGCATCAGGCACGCCCCCAGGGCAAGCTGCGCCTCTGAGCTGCCAAACGCCCACAGGGGGATCACGACCAATGAGAGCAGCAGCGCCGCGCTCATTCCTCGCCTTCGGCCATAGCGCTCCGAAAATTGGCCAAAAGCCACCGCGCCGAGGATCGCGGCGAGATTATACAGGATGGCGATGAATGAGACCGCCGAAGCGGGGATATGGTGCGCGGATTTCAGGAAATCGGGATAAAGATCCTGCGTGCCATGCGAGAGGAACATCATCAGCGTCATCAGCACCACGAGGTACGCGAAGCCCTTCTTGTCGTCCGAAACGGTCTTGAGGATCGCCACGGTGTCGCGCGCTCGGTGCTCTGCCCAGGCTTCGGATTCCGGCACTTTGCTTCGGACGTAAAGCACCAGCAGCGCCGGCACGCCGCCCGCCCAGAACATCGCGCGCCATCCCAAAGCGGGGAGAAGGTAGTGCGCGGCGACGGCGGCCAGAAGGTAGCCCACCGCGTATCCGCTTTGCAGTATTCCCGAGAAAAGCCCGCGCCAGCGCTTCGGCACCGCCTCCATGGCCAGCGAAGCGCCTACGCCCCACTCGCCTCCCATGCCGATGCCGTAGATCGCGCGCAGCACCAGGAACATGGTGTAGCTCTGCGAAAACCCGCAGAGAAGCTCCACCACGGAGTAGCAGAGGATGTTCGACATCAGCGCGACGCGGCGCCCGTAGCGGTCGGAAAAGAGCCCGAAGACGAGCGCGCCGACAGGCCGCATCGCCAGCGTCGCCGTAAGGCTCCAGATGATGTCCGCCTTGCTCACGCCGAACTGAGCGGCGAGGCGGTCCACCAGAAAAACGACGGCGAAAAAGTCAAACGCGTCGAGCGTCCAACCAAGGAAGCTGGCGGAGACGGCGTGCCACTGCTCGCGTTGCATGAGGCTGCTGGCCGTGCTTTTCGACGTAGGATTCAAATCACCATTCCCGCCGGGCGCTGGATGCTACAATAACCCGATCTATGGGCATTCGCGAAAGCATTTGTGGCGTCGAGGAGCGGATCGCGGCGGCGTGCGCGCGCTCCGGACGGCGGCGCGAGGATGTGCGCCTGGTAGCCATCTCGAAGACATTCCCCGCGGAGCGCGTCCGCGAGGCCTATGAGGCGGGGCTGCGCGAGTTCGGCGAAAACCGCGTGCAAGAGGCGGCCCTGAAGCGTCCGGCGCTGGCGGACCTCGATATTGCCTGGCACCTGGTGGGGCACCTGCAAACGAATAAGGCCCGCCACGCGCGCGAGCTCTTCCAGTTGGTGCAGTCGGTAGACTCGCTCCGCATCGCAGACAAGCTGGATCAGGCGGCAAGCCCCGGCGCCGGGCCGCAGCCGGTCCTGCTGGAAGTCAACCTCGCGGGCGAGGAACAGAAGTCCGGGGCCCGGGAGACGGAGGCGGAGGAGATTGCGGACCGCGTGAGCCGTCTCGTGAACCTGGACCTCCGCGGCCTGATGCTGATTCCGCCCTATTGCGAGAACCCGAATGATGCGCGGCCGTACTTTCACCGCCTTCGCAAGCTCGCCGAAAAATTGCGCGCCGCCGGATTGCCCGGAATCCACGAGTTGTCGATGGGCATGAGCCACGATTTCGAGGCCGCCATCGAAGAGGGTGCCACGATCATCCGGGTGGGGACAGCTATTTTCGGCCCCAGGTGAGTGAGCGTAGCGCCGGCGTCTCGCCGGCAAATGGAGACACAAAGGGCCGCGGAGTTGAAAGGGAACTTTGAGTTGCCCGCTTGATTCGCGAGGCACCCTATGAAGCTTGACATCAGCGATCCGGCTTTGAAGGTGGATGGCCTTACTTTCGTATTCTGCCGTGACGGCAAAATCTTGATGATACCCGCCAACGGCTGCTTCCACTACACTGTTCACCCCGGCTGGGCTTCGGAAGTCATTGATATTCATCGGACGGACGAACGGCTTCCCCGCACAGATCCCAAGAGATACCGAACTCTTGCGGTTCTGCCAAAGAGCGCCGTCGACGAGGAACTCCGCGCCATCCCTCCCGATTTCCTGAGCGAGTCCATCGATTTATGGCGCCCTCTTCGACTTGGTTGGATGATTCGTCGTGGCCTTGGTATAGGCGCTCACCTGCCGAACGAGAGCCAACTCAGAGGCTTGGGTAAAATTAGCATCAGAAAAGGGCCATTCTCATGTTCTGAGCCCGTGAAAGGTTGTCTTAGACCTCCCAGGTTTTATGAGGATGCTGTCTGGCATCCCAATTCCGCCTACCTTTTATTCGACTGCAAGAGAAAATGTCGATTCCCAACCGGCCTAATGATTACGTATCAGGGAAAAGATGATCAGGTGCACATGATCTGGGCGAAGGTAGGCGACGTTCTCCGCTGGGCTCGACGGTGGGAGCCGGTTTTCGAGGCGGCTTGGACACGGCTACGCCAGAGCGGATAGCACAGACCTCCGCTTTTGAGGTCTGTCGCGTAGGGCCTTCGGCCGGCGAAAGCTCATGAAAATGGTTCTGGGGCCCGCCCCCAGCCCACCGGTTTGTATCAGGACATGGCTTCAGCCATGCCGCAGAGCCGCCGAAGGAAGTGGGCTTTAAGCCCCTGGTCTTTTTTTGCCAGCGCAACAGCGGCTGAAGCCGGACTCATGTCGCGCGCTGAATCGGCACGACTGAAGTCGTGCCCTGATACACGGCGCGACGATGCCGCACCCGACTGAAACTTTGGTTGCGGCTCTGCCGCGCTGCGCTGCCCGTTCCATCGTCTGGAAGACTCCGTTGATTCGCTCCTGAGCCGGTCATGATCTACGCCGTCGTTCTCATCGTGGTGGTGGGCGGGCTGTTCGCCACCAGCGTCGCGCGCACGCTCAAGCTGAAATCGCATGAAGACTTCATGGTGGCGGACCGCGGCCTTTCCGCCGTGGTGCTGGTCTTCACGCTGCTTTGCTCGTGGATCGGCGCGGGCAGCCTTTTCGGTGGCGCTGAGTTTGCTTACCACCAGGGGCTGGCGGCTCTTTGGATGCCGGCGGGCGGCTGGGCGGGGCTCATCCTGATTTACTTGGTGGCGCCGCGCGCGCGCGCCTTCGCGCAATACACCATTCCGGACCTGCTGGAGACGCGCTATAGTCCGCTAGCCCGCGTGCTCGGAACCATCTGCATCATCGTCTCCTACACGGCGATTGTGAGCTACCAATTCCAGGGCGGCGGGCGGGTCCTGGAGCTCGCATTCGGTGTCAGCCAGACGTTCGGGACGGTGGTTCTCGCGGCGTTCGTGATTCTCTTCACGGCGCTTGCCGGCATGTCCTCGGTCGCATATACCGACCTCGTGATTGGAATCATCGTCACGGTGGGCTGCCTTCTCGCTCTGCCCGCGATGCTCGCGCACGTGGGAGGATGGGGACCCGTGCGAGCGGCGCTGCCTGCCAGCCACTTCCAGCTTAAGGGCACGATGTCGTGGCTCACGATCATGGGCTATTTCTTTCCCACGCTGATGCTGATGGCAGGCAACCAGAGCACTTACCAGAAGTTCTTTTCCGCCCGCAGCGCGCGCGACGCCAGGGTCTCCGTGATCGGCTGGGTGTGCGGCACCATCACGCTGGAGACGATTATTGTTCTGCTTTCTATCGTGGGCGGGACGCTCTTCAAGCCCGTGGTGGAATCCGGAAAGCTTCCCGCGTGGGGCCTCATTCCATATACAGCGCGACACGGACTGGTACCGTGGGCGGGCGCGATTTTTCTGGGCGCCATCTTCGCCAAGGTGATCTCCACCGGAAACAATTTTCTCTTCTCACCCGCCACCAGCGTGGTCCACGACGTATTCCAGCGCTTCCTGCTGAAGCGGCCGAGCGACCGCGCGCTGATGCTCACCTCGCGGCTGGTTGTGGTGGCGCTGGGGCTGATCGCGCTGGCTCAGGCGTTCCAGCCTTCGATTCTGGCGACCTCCGTTTACGCATACGACGTCTACGGAGCGGGCATTACGCCGGCCATCCTGGCGGCATTTTTCTGGAAGCGCGCAACACCGGCGGGCGGGCTGAGCTCGATCTTCGCCGGCACCGCGGTGGCCTTATTTTGGAAACTCGCCGGCCTCCAGTTCCCCATGATCTTCCCGGCGCTCGGCGC
Organism: Terriglobia bacterium; assembly: GCA_050745245.1. Taxonomy (GTDB): domain Bacteria; phylum Acidobacteriota; class Terriglobia; order UBA7540; family UBA7540; genus RH2-MAG17b. The sequence continues at coordinate 4,650 of JBOGJW010000256.1, forward strand.
ATCGCTCGCGGCGCTGATCGGCGTGAGCCTGATGACCGCTCCGCCCGCCCCCGACCAGTGGAAGCCGTTCTTCCAGCGCTCGGAGGTCTAATTTGCTCGACGCGCGGGGCGATTCGGAATAAAATAACGCGCCTATGCGCAATGCGATCTCTGCTCTCCTATTCGCCGGACTGATTGCCATTCCCGCGGGCGTGCGGGCGCAGCGCGCGAGTGTGCCGGAGGCGGCGCTGGTGAAGCAGTACCGGATCGCTCCCTCGAACGAGCCGCAGCTCGCAACGGCGCGATTGGCGGCGCTGATCCGGCAGAAGATTAAGTACGTGTTTGTGATCTACCAGGAGAACCGCTCCTTCGACGCTTATTTTGGCACGTTTCCGGGCGCCGGCGGGCCCTTCAGCCAGAGACCCGAGAAGACTCCGGGCTTCTATCAGCCGCTCATCAATACGGACGGCAGCACCGGCGTCGTTCATCCCTTCCGTATCGGCCCGAAGCAGTTCGCCGCGGATACCGACGACGTGGACCACTCGCACGAGGCGCTGCTCGCGAAGATGCACATCGAGAGCGGCAAGCCGGCGATGGATCGCTACGCGGTTACCGAAGAGCGAAGGTTCGGCAAAACGGGCAATCCCTCTCTCAAGGCGAGACAGATGGGCGCGCTGACGATGGCCTACGAGGACTGCGACACGATCCCGCTGCTCTGGCGCTACGCAGACCGCTTTGCGCTCTTCGATCACGTCTTCCAGGAGATGATCGGGCCCTCGACGCTCGGGAATATCACGATCATTGCCGCGCAGACCGGGCAGACGCAATGGGTGCTGCACCCGGACGAGGCTTTCAGGGGCGGCGTGGGCGTGCCCGTGCTTGGCGACGATGATCCGTTCTGGGGATCGCAGTTTGACCCGACGCCCAATGCCGATAAGATGCCGGCAAACCCGCGCGATTTTCACAACGGGAAGGAGTACGGCACTCAGATCAATCTCACATTCGCATCGCTGCCGCTCACCGCGTGGGGGGGCGAGCTCAAAGCCGTGACGAAATCGGATCGCAATCCGCGGCTCGACCTCGCCGATGTGAGTCGCGACGTCGCTTCCGTTTCGGCGGCCGGGAAGCGCCGCGTGGTGTTTGGCTGGTACCAGGAAGGCTACGGAAAATCGTACGACCCCGACGACGGCCCGCTCGATGCTTACGGACTTCACGCCGCCTACGTGACGCACCACAACGGGCCGCAGTATTTTGGTTACGTCTCGAATAATCCGAAGATGCGCCAGGAACTGCACGGGCTGAAGGATTTCTACTCGGCGCTGGCAGGGGGGACGCTTCCCAAAGCCGGCGGCGTATTCTTCGTGAAGGGAGGGTTCAGGAATTTTCTTCATTTGAAGCCCGCCGATCCCGATCCCGCCGTGCAGCGGAAATTTCTTGGGGATGACGATCACGAGGGCTATTCCGACTCGCAGATCAGCGAGGCGCTGGTGGCGTACACGATCAACAAAATCGCCGCCAGCGTCTATTGGCCGCGCAGCGCGATCATCATTACTTGGGACGATTCCGAGGGCGCGTACGATCACGTGCTGCCGCCGCTCCTCGCCCGCGGTCCCGACGGCACGCCGATCACCGATGGCCCGCGTGTGCCGCTGCTTGTCATCTCGCCGTACGCGCGCGCGCACACGGTAGTCCACACGGAGGGAACGCAGGCCTCGGTGGTGAAGTTCATCGACGCGGTCTTCAACCTGCCGCCGCTGGCGCTGCTGCCGGACGAGCTGCGCGCGCGCCGGCTCGGGCAGAAGGAGTTCGGGCAGAGCGACCTCGGTCCGCAGGATGCGCTGACGCCCGGCGTCACCAATCTTGCCGGCGCCTTCAGCCCCGCTCGCCTGCTTGGACAGGCGGCGCCGCTGCCCGCGAGCTACGCCGAGATTCCCGAAAGCCTGGTGCTGCGCCTGCCCGAGCAGACGGGCTATGGCTGCAAGGCCCTGGGCATCGTCACCGCCGACCGTCGCGCGCATTTCAAGAATGAGATTCCCGGCGATTTCAACGCGCGGCCGCTCACCGATCCGAGTCAGTGACGCCCCGGGGAGCGCGGCCGTTGCGGGCTGGAAGTGCTAGCGTAGTGTCCCCGAAATGGGTGTACACATGGGTGGCGCATACATGGCGTCGTGTGCCATGTATGCGGGTTTTAAGGGTCGCACACATCGCAAAATGCGCGATGTATGCGCCACCCCGGAAATCACCAATTAAAATTGTCTCACTCGTCTCCATTCCCGCAGCCGGTTGTGGCATACTCGCCGGGAGTATAGGAGCATGGGCAGAATGCAGCCGAAAGAGGTGGCGCGGATTGGTTCTGTGACTTCACGGACTTCCGCTGTCGCGGTGATGCCCCCCTCCCCGGCCGCGGCGGGGCCAGCAGAAATCCGGCGCTACCCGGTTCGGGTGGGCCTACAAAAAAGTTTTTTTTGTGGAACGAAGCCTACCAAGCCTTTAGAATCAATAAAATTAGAAACTGCTAATCGAAACCGAGCCCGACCCGAACGCGAGCGTCGCAACAATGCTGAAAGCGGGGGCAGCGGAAATCCGGCGCTACCCGGTTCGGGTGGGCCCACAAAAAAGTTTCTTTTGCGGAACGAAGCCTACCAAGCCTTTAGAATCAATAAAATTAGAAATTGCTAATCGAAACTGCGCCCGACCGAACGCGAGCGTCGGAACAATGCTGAAAGTGGCAGAAAGGTCATGAGCTTGCCGAAAACCCAACATATCGTCCTCCTGCTGCTCTGCCTCGGCGCCGGTTTTTGGCTGCGGCCCGCGACGGCCTCCGCCCAGCACGCACCCGAATTCACGATTACGCATAACATGATTCCGATGCGGGATGGCGTTCGCCTGCACACGGCGATTTTCATGCCGAAGGAGAAGACTGGGCCGCTGCCGTTTCTGCTGGTGCGCTCACCCTATGGTCTCGATGACGATACAAAGCTGCTGAAACAGCTTGGCGCTGACTACGTCGACCTCGCTCGCGACGGCTACATCTTCGTGTTCCAGGACATCCGCGGGCGCTATCTTTCCGGCGGGAAGTTCGTGATGCAGCGCGAGCCGTGCGCGCCCGGCAAATCCGCCTGCATTGACGAAGGCAGCGACACTAACGACACCATCGCCTGGCTGCTGAAGCACGTGCCTGGCAACAACGGCCGCGCGGGGATGTTCGGCGTTTCCTACGGCGGATGGCTCACCGCGATGGCGATGATCCATCCGAACCCCGCGCTCCGAGCCGTTTCCGAGCAGGCCTCGCCGGACGATATGTTCCTTGGCGACGACTTTCACCACAACGGCGCGTTTCGGTTAAGTTACGCGTTCGAATACGCCGCCATGATGGAACGCGGTAAAGAGAACAACCTTTTCCACTTCACGCGGTACGATACCTACGACTGGTATCTCTACGATCTCGGGCCGCTCTCAAACGCCAACAAGCTGTATTTCCACGGTCACGTGCCTTCCTGGAATAATTTCGTCGATCATCCCAACTACGACTTCTTTTGGCAAAGCGAGGAGGTTTCGCATTTTCTCACTCGAGTCACCGTGCCGGACCTCAACGTGGCCGGCTGGTGGGATCAGGAGGATTTCTACGGGCCGGTAAAGATCTTCGAGGGGCTCGAAGAGCACGATACGCGGCACTGGAATTTCCTCGTGGTGGGGCCGTGGAACCATGGAGGGTGGGCGCACGGAAGCGGAAGGAAACTCGGCCAGATTGATTTTGGGAGCGACACGAGCGCGTATTTCCGGCGCGACGTGGAGTCGCCGTGGTTCGCCTATTGGCTGAAGGACAAAGGCCACCTTCCGTTCTCGAAGGCGCTCACCTTCCAATCGGGCGTGAACCGCTGGATGAAATATGACGAATGGCCGCCCCAGAAGGGAATTTCGGTTCGTAAGCTTTACCTGCGCAGCGGGCGCGCGCTGTCGTTCGATCCACCGCGCGCAACGGGAGCGGACGCCTGCGACCGCTACATCTCCGATCCGGCGAAGCCCGTCCCCTACCGGCATCGTCCGGTTGAGGAGACTTACGGACCGGGCAGCCGCTGGTACACGTGGCTCACCGAAGACCAGCGGTTCACTGACAACCGGCCCGACACGATGAGCTGGGAGACTCCGCCGCTCAGTCAGAATGTTACGGTCTCCGGCGATATTGTCGCGCACCTGTTCGCATCAACAACAGGAAGCGACAGCGACTGGATCGTGAAGCTGATCGACGTTTATCCCGCCATCGATCAGCAGCGTCTCAGCATGAGCGGTTACGAGCTGATGATCGCGAACGAGGTGTTTCGCGGACGCTTTCGGAAGAGTTTTGTCCGGCCTGAGCCGGTTACGCCGGGGAAAATAACCGCTTACCGTATCGACTTGCACACCGCTGACCACTGCTTTCTGAAAGGGCACCGAATTATGGTGCAGGTGCAAAGCACATGGTTCCCGCTGATCGACCGCAATCCACAGAAGTACGTGCCCAATATCTTTCATGCTACCGCCGCCGATTACCAGAAGGCGACGCAGCAGATTTACCGGTCGCGTCAATCTCCGTCCTACATCGAGCTGCCGGTCGCGCCGCGCTGAGCTGGGAGCGCGGGCTTCCAGCCCGGCAGGGGTAGCTACGGTCAACTCGCTTTTGGCTGACCGCGGGTATCTAAAAAACGATGAAAGGCCCACGGCGAAGAAAAGCGCTCGCCGGCTACCAGTTCCATCTGTCAAAAGATGAACTTCAGCGCGAACTGAACCTCGCGCGGCGCTTCCGCCGAGGTAATCGTGCCGGCCTGCGGCAGATTCACCGAAGCATTGGGGATATTGAAATGGGGCGTATTGGTGAGATCGAAAGCCTCGGCGCGAAATTCCAGGCGCTTTGATTCGGTAATCGCAAAGGCCTTGCTGAGGTTGAGGTCGATGTTCACAAGGCCAGGGCCGTAAAGCGTATCTCGCCCCGCGTTGCCGTAGGTGAATTGCGTGGGAATCTGAAACGCTGCGAGATTAAACCAGTCATTGATGCTGCGCTGGCCGCCGGGCATATTGCCCGGTCCGATCGCATTCGGCCGGCTGGTGGCGCCTACATTGGTGACGTCGGTGCTCAGCACGGGAGTGAACGGAGGGCCGGACTCGATCGTCCAAATGCCTCCCACGCGCCAGCCGCCAAGGCCCTCATCGAGCACGCCCTTGCGATTCATGAGCCGCCGCCCATAGCCGAAGGGCAGGTCATAAA
>JBOGJW010000257.1:0-10220 GCA_050745245.1 Terriglobia bacterium
CTCAGTTTATCCCCCTGCCGAAGTGGCGAAATTGGCAGACGCGCTACATTCAGGGTGTAGTACCCGCAAGGGTGTGGAGGTTCGAGTCCTCTCTTCGGCACCAAGTTTGCTACGCGCTACGCTGTGGGCCGCGAGCCGTCGTGTGTGCCGGAAGGCGCCGCCTTGACAACGCTTAAATTGACTTCCTATAATTCGGTAGTCAAAGGGAATTGAGCAGCTTGCAGGCGGGAATAACTCAGTGGTAGAGTGCGACCTTGCCAAGGTCGAAGTCGCGGGTTCGAATCCCGTTTCCCGCTCCAGCTTTTCCTCGTTTCAGCTCGTGCCAGCCTCGGGCGCGGTACCCAAGTGGTAAGGGAGAGGTCTGCAAAACCTTTATGCGTGAGTTCGATTCTCACCCGCGCCTCCAGGATTGACCCTTGTTCCTGACCCTCCGCAGATTCACAGCCTCTCATTCATCACTTCCTACACTCACTCCCTACAATTTGACTCCCGCCGCTGCGGATGATATAAGCAGTCGAAACGCAAGGGAGGATAGCCATGAAAATGCGGCGAATCAAAACAGGTACTTCAGGGGTGCTGGCCAGCTTGTCCTGTGTGCTCCTTGCTGGCGCTATGGCCTGCGCACAGACGACGGGGACGGGGACCATTACTGGAACCATCACTGATCCCACCGGGGCGGTAGTCCCCGGCGTCCACGTCACCGCGACGCAGACGGCCACAGGGATTTCGCGCGGGGCCACGACGGACGCCAACGGCTATTACGTGCTGCCCTCGCTTCAGATCGGGCAGTACGAGATCACAGCTTCCCACTCCGGCTTCAGCACCTTCAGCCGCAAGGATGTGATCCTGAACGCCGACACCACGGTGGCAGTGAACATGCGGCTGCGCGTGGGCTCCATGACTCAGACGGTCACCGTGACCGGCGCGCCGCCGCAGCTCCAGACCGAGAGCGGCGCCGTCAACACCCTTGTCTCCGGCGTGCAGGTGCAGGAGCTGGCGCTGAACGGGCGCAATTTCACGCAGCTTCTGACGCTCGGGCCGGGTGTCACCTCGAAGGAGACGGGCCTGCGCATGGGAGTGGGGCAGGAAGGCAATCCGCTGATGTCGGTGAACGGAGGCCGCATCAACAGCACCGAATATACCTACGACGGCATTTTAGCGATGGATACCGGCGGCAATCGCGGCCTGGACCTTTTCCCTCCCATGGAGGCCATCCAGGAAGTGCAGATCCACAAGAGCAACTACACGGCGGATACGGGAAGCTACGGCTATGGTCAGGTGAATGTGGTCACCAAGTCGGGAGGCCGCGAATACCACGGCTCGGTGTACGAAATCAACGGCAACTCGGCGTTCGACGCGCGCAACTTCTTTGCCAATTCGGTAAGCCCGTTCAACCAGAACATGTTCGGGTATACGATTGGCGGGCCCGTCTTCCCATCAGCGAAGAGCCCGCGGCACGAGAAGGTTTTCTTCTTCTGGTCGGAAGCGTGGAACCGCCGCATCGGGCCCCAGGTGGTGAACTTCACCTCGCCGCCGCAAAGCGTTTTTACCGCGGAAACTCCGACGGCGGCTGAGCGCTCAGGCGATCTTAGCGCCATCTCGGGCACAATCAAAAATCCCGCCACGGGCAAGGCGTTCGCTAATAATATAATTCCCAGCGGCCTGATTAACCCCAACGCCAAGCTGCTGCTCCAGGATTATTATCCTCTGCCCAATCTCTCTGGAGCGCCCAACTACTCGGCCAGCACGGACAGTCACACCAACTGGCGGGAGGAGTTGGGCCGCGTCGATTTCCGGCTTTCCAGCAAAGCCTCGCTGATGGTCCGCTACGCGCACGACTCATGGCTCCAGGACCAGAGCATTCTTAAGCCCTCCAGCTCCTCGTTCACCACCCTGCCGGGGCTGCTGGGGAAGCCCGGCCAGAGCCTGGTGCTCGAGCTGACTAACGTGCTGAACCCGAGCACGCTGAACCAGCTCACGTTTGGATTTTCGCGCAACGGCATCACGGCCATTCCCGGCGCGCCGCTGACCCGGCCTTCCGGCCTCTCAATTCCTTCGATCTTCAACAGCAATGTGGCGAATGTGATTCCGACGATCAATATCACAGGGTTTGGGACGCTGGGCGCCGACGCCTCGGTGAACAACACGAACAACGTTTATACCTATCGGGACGATCTCTCGCACCAGATCAACAATCACAGCCTCAAAACCGGGTTTGAAGTTTTCCGCATCCAGAAATTCGACCGGTATCTTTATACGAACCATCAAGGGAACTTCACGTTTAACGGCACGGCCACCGGGAATCCGCTGGCCGATTTCCTGCTAGGCGATGCGTTCGAATACACGGAGCAGGGCTTCATCCCCTATCCCTACCTGTTCGCCGATGACTTCGAGTTTTACGGGCAGGATGACTGGAAAGCGCGCCCGAATTTGACGCTGAACATCGGCTTGCGGGAGGAGATTATGGCCGGGGCGCCAAACGGGATGTACAAGTACGGCAACGGTTCTGATTTCGTTCCCAGCCTTTACAGCCCGGCCGCCGCCCCGGTTGTCTCCTCCAACGGCCGCCTTGTCCCGGGGACGGGCGATCCGCTCAACGGGATCATCACGCCGTACAATCAGAAGGGGCTTAACCTGCCGCCCAGCCTGAAAACAACCGGCTATCTTATGCTCGGCCCGCGCTTTGGTTTCGCCTGGTCGCCGGGCCGAAGCCAGAAGACAGTGCTGAGAGGCGGGTACGGAATTTTCTACTCCTGGGACAACGACAGCCAGGAGAGCCTCTCGCAAAATCCGCCCTTTTCGCAGTCGGCGTCGATTTTTAACACCAGCCTGAGCGACCCATCGCAGGGCGTGGCTGCCGCCACGCCGCCGAACCTCACCACCGAGAACGTGTATTTTCTGTATCCGATGGTGCAACAATGGAGCCTCACGCTGGAGCGCGAGCTGCCTTTCAGCACCGTGCTCTCGGTGGGCTACGTCGGGAACGCGGCCGCGCACCTCGACCAGTCCTTCAACATCAATCAGCCGCAGCCCAATCTGCCGGTCGCGCAAGGCTCGGTGAACCTCAATACCGTGCGGCCGTATCTTGGTTATGGAAACATCACTTACGATACGCGGAACGCCGCGGCGCGATATAACGGCCTCCAGGTAGATGTGCGGCGCCACTTCTCGCACGGCTTAATGCTCGAGGTGGCCTACACGTGGTCGCGGTCGCTTTGCTGGGGAGTGGGCCAGAATACGCTGCTCCAGCAGAACGAAGAAGGCCTCTGCAATATGGATCAGCCGCAGAACCTCACCGTAAACTACGTGTACGATCTGCCCTTCTTCCGGACTCAAAGCGGAATTGCGGGAAAGGTGCTCGGCGGATGGGAGCTGAGCGGCATCACCACTTACGCCAGCGGCTTTCCTTTCACCATCGCGGAGAGCGGCAACCGCTCCGGGACCGGCAACGCGGGCCGTCCGAACCTGATTGCGCCTCTGAACGTACAGCCGGGTAACGTGAACGCGTATTTCAATACGGCGGCTTTTGTCCTGCAGCCGCTCGGGCAGTTCGGCAACGAGGGCGCCGATATTCTGCGCGGGCCGGGATTGGCGGGGTGGAACGTGAACCTGTATAAGAATACCGCCGTCCGCCTTTTCAGAGACAAACGAGGAACGTTGAAGTTCGGGGCCGAATTCTACAACGTGTTCAACACGGTTTCGTTCAACGACGTTGGAGTTACTCTTGGCACGCCGTCGTTTGGACACCTCACCTCAGCCCTCGACCCGCGTGAAGCGGACCTTCGGCTGGAATTGACGTTCTAAAGACAAGTGGCAAGCGCGGGGCTACGCCGCGGATTTTTAATTACCGATCGCAAATCGCAAATGAACGCAATGTCCCACCCGTCCCACCCGTCTCCATTCGCCGTATCGCTTGTGCCACACTGAGCGGGAGAGCGGGTAGCGCAGACCTCCGCCTTTGAGGTCTGCGGCCTTTGTTCAAGGCCCAACGGAAAAACCGCGGACCTGAAAAGCGCAGGTCCGTGCTACCCCGCTCAGGACGACACGGTTTCAATTTTCGACTCTCACCTGAAAGGAAGAACACATGAGTGAAAACCAGGGTCAGTCTCGCCGGGATTTCCTGAAGATAGGCGCGGGGGCCGCTGCGGGACTGATGGCGAGCACGGTTGATTCGGACGCAGCCGCGCCGCAGAATCCAGCCGCCGGCTCAGGCGCGAAGCCCAACTTTCTGATTCTCATCGGTGAGGGACTTCGATCGGACGAGCTGAGCTTTGCGGGCAACCCGATCATCCGCACGCCGAACCTGGACCGAATCGGGCTCGAGGGCATGAATTTCAAAAACATGTTCGTGGTGAATGCCCTGTGCTCGCCTTCGCGCGCCACAATTCTGACCGGCCTCTATTCGCACACCACCGGCTGCCTGGACAATCGGAACCGCCAGATTCCCCACCAGTTCCCAATTTTCCCCGATCTGTTGCACAAGGCTGGCTACGAAGTTAGCTGCTTTGGCAAAGCGCATATGCGCGGCGCGTTCACCGATCGCTACTGGGATTACTATTTCGGCTTCGATGGCGCGGCGACGAACTACTATCACCCTCGCATCATTGAAGGCTCGGCCGGGCAATACGGAGAGCCGCAGGTTTATCACGGGTACGTCGACGACCTGGTCACCAACAAGGCGGTCTCGTGGCTCACGCGCGAGCGGCAGAAACCCTTCTGCTGCGTCTTCATGTACCAGGCCCCGCATGCGCCGTTCTACCGCGCACGCCGCAACCTGGATCTTTACAACGGCGTTCCAATCCCGAAGCCGGCGACGTTCGATGACGATATCCACGGCGACTACTATGGCAAGCCGCGCGCCTTTGCCGACGCCGATAACAAGATCGGGACCACGATTCTGGGCAACGACGATCCGCGCTCGCTGGAAGAGATGGTGAAGGACCACTATGCGGGCGTCGTAAACAACGACCAGAATTTTCAAACCCTGCTCGAGGCTCTCGACAAGGCCGGCAAGCTGGACGACACCGTCATCCTGCTCACCGCGGATCACGGATTCTTTCTCGGTGAATGGCGATTCTATGACAAGCGCTTCATGCACGAGCCTTCGATCCGCGTTCCGCTGATGATCCGGTATCCGAAGATGATCCAGGCGGGCGCGGTCACGGATCGCATGGCGCTCGATCTCGACATTGCACCCACTGTGCTCGATCTGGCCGGCGTGGAAGTACCCAAGCAGATGCAGGGAAGAAGCCTGGCCCCATTTTTGAAGGGCTCGCCGCCGGCGGACTGGCGCAAGGACTGGCTGTATGAATATTACGAGTACCCGGGCAACCAGCAGGTAAAGCCGAACCGCGGCATCCGCACGGATCGGTACAAGCTGATCCATTACTACCTGCCGCCGGAGGAGTTCGAGCTCTACGACCTCGAAAAAGATCCGGGCGAACTCTACAACCTCTACGGCGATCCTCGCTACAAGGATCTATTCAACCAGCTCATGTCCAGGCTGCACCAGCTTCGCGTGGAAACGGGGGACCGAAAGTCGCCCCTCAACCCGGCAGGACTGCAAGATTGAGGGTTTACTGAAAGGGCTCGCTCGATGTCATTCTGAGCGACAGCGAAGAATCCCCGTATGTCGCCTGTTCAAATACAGGGATTCTTCACTCGCTGCGCTCGTTCAGAATGACAGGCCCGCTACTCTGTCGTCGGATATGCTACGGTAAGAGATAGGTACTGTGGGAATCCAACCGGAATTTTCGACCGCCAATTACCGCGCAACTGGCGCTCCGCCGCCTGCAGCGCCGCTGCGCGCCTTCCACATTATGACCAAGCCGGTGGGACCGCTCTGCAATCTGGATTGCAAATATTGCTTCTACCTCGAAAAGGAAAAGCTCTATCCAGGCAAAACGGACTGGCGAATGCCGCCGGACGTGCTTGAATCCTACATCCGGCAGTACATCGAAGCGCAGACGGCGGAGGCGATCAGTTTCGCCTGGCAGGGCGGCGAGCCGACGCTGCTCGGCGTCGATTACTTTCGCCGCGTGGTTGAGCTCCAGAAGCAGTACGCCAACGGCAAGCACATCGAGAATGCGTTCCAGACGAACGGATTTCTTATCGACGACCGCTGGGGCGAGTTCCTCGCCGAGAACAAGTTTCTGGTAGGGCTGTCTATCGACGGTCCCGCGGAAATGCACGACCGCTATCGCGTCGATAAGGGCGGCCAGCCAACATTCAACCGGGTGATGCGGGGGCTCGGTGCGCTGAAAAAGCACGGCGTCGAGTTCAACACTCTTACCGTCGTGCAGCGGCACAACTCGCAGTATCCGCTCGAAGTCTACCGGTTTCTGAAGGAGGCGGGCAGCGGGTTCATCCAGTTCATTCCCATCGTCGAGCGGATCGCTTCCGGCGCATCGAATGGAGGCTTGGTGCTGGTCGCGCCAAATGCCACCGAGGCGCAAGTTTCCGAGTGGTCCGTTGAGCCGCTGCAATATGGAAGGTTCCTGGCGCGCATCTTCGATGAGTGGGTGCGGCGCGACGTTGGGCGCGTCTACGTTCAGATGTTCGATGTTGCGCTCGAGATGTGGTATGGGATGCCGGCCAGCCTCTGCGTCTTCCGCGAAACCTGCGGCTCGGCGATGGCGCTCGAGCACAATGGCGACCTCTACTCATGCGATCATTTTGTCTACCCCGAGAACCGGCTGGGCAACATCGTTGAGAAGCCGCTCGAATCGCTGGTGCAATCCGCGCAGCAGACGAAGTTCGGCCGCGACAAGCTCGAAACCCTTCCGCGCTACTGCCGAGAGTGCGATGTGCGCTTCGCGTGTAACGGAGAGTGCCCGAAGCACCGCTTCACCCAAACCCCCGACGGTGAAGAGGGACTTAATTATCTGTGCGCCGGCTACAAATATTTCTTTCACCACATCGATCCCTGCATGCAGTTCATGGCGGGGGAGCTGCGCGAGCAGCGCGCTCCGGCGAACGTGATGGAATGGATCAGGCGCGGAGGGCTTAGCGGAGGAGTCGATACGCGCGCCCGGCGCAATGACCCCTGCCCCTGCGGCAGCGGTCTGAAGTACAAGAAGTGCTGCGGGCGCGAGGTGTGACGGCGGTAGCGCGGAGCTGCGTCGTTCAGGTCCGCGGCATTTTCCCCGGGCTTGGAGCAAAAGTCGCAGACCTCAAAGCCGGAGGTCTGCAGTGCAAGCCCGTAATTTCTTGTTCTTTAGCAAGCTTTTTGGATGCCCTCCATGTAATGCCTCAGTTTCGGGCGCGGATGTAGCGGCGGGTTTATCCCGCCATCCAAAAATGGCGGCGTAAAGCCGCCTCTACGCGCCTGAAACTGAGGCATTACGCCCTACATCGGTGTCACCCCCGCGAACGCGGGGGTCCATTAATGAAATGGATTCCCGCTCCCCCGCCTGCGCGGAGGACAAGCTTCGCGGGAATGACTGTAAATAGCGTTTGGTTGCGGCTCTGCCGCGCAGCGCTATCCCTCCCTGTAACGGCGCTCTATGAGTGCCGAATCCAATTCCAAAGAAGACCGGTGGTCGCAGACCTCCGCTACAGGTTCCAGGCGCCGGGATGCCCCCTACGCATACTTCAGATACACGGTGCGCGTTTCGGTGTAGAAATCGAGCGCCTGCGGGCCCTGCTCGCGCATGCCGAAGCTGGAATCCTTGGTGCCGCCGAAGGGCAACTGGTATTCGACGCCCGCGGTCGGCAGGTTCACCGTGATGAGCCCCGCCTCGATACGCTGCGTGAACTGGTGCACGCGCGTCAGGTTATTGGAGACGATCGACGCGGAGAGCCCGAATGGAACTCCGTTCGCCAGCTCCATGGCCTGATCGAAATCCTCCGCCTCCATCAGCGCGAGCACCGGCCCGAAGACCTCTTCCTGGGCGATGCGCATCTTCGGCTTGACGCCGTCAAAGATGGTGGGCTCGATAAAAAAGCCGTGTTCATAGGCTCCGCCGGTCAGTCGTTTGCCACCGCAGAGCAGCTTTGCGCCCTCTTTCTGCGCGATGTCGATGTACTTCAAATCGGTGTCGAGCTGGGCGGCGTCTACCGCGGGTCCAATCTGCACGCCCGCTTCCAGGCCGTTCCCCACTTTCAGCTTCCGAGTCTTTTCCAGCAGCTTCTCCTTCAGCGGCTGATAGATTGCTTTCTCGATTACCGCCCGGCTGCACGCGGTGCACTTCTGCCCGGTTGAAAAGAATGCGCCGTTCACCAGGATGTCCGCGGCGTAGTCGAGGCCGGCATCTTTGAGGACGATGGTTGGATTTTTCCCGCCCATTTCCGTCTGAATGCGGATTTTGCGCGGCGCCACCTTCTGATAGAGCTGGTTTCCCACCGCGCAGGAGCCGGTGAACGACACGGCGCGCACAGCGGGATGCTCCACCAGCGTGTTTCCCACCGCGCCGCCGCTGCCCGTCAGGTAATTCAGGACGCCGGCCGGCAACCCGGACTGGTCCAGGGCTTCCACCAGCCGGTAGGCGCTGAGCGGGGCCAGCGATGCCGGCTTGATCACCACCGTGTTCCCCGCCACAAGCGCGGGCGCGATCTTCCAGGCCGGAATCGCGCTCGGGAAATTCCACGGGGTGATCAACGCCACCGCGCCCAAAGGCTTGCGTATGGTGTAGCAGAAGACGTTCTCGCGCTCGGAGGGAATCTGATAATTGAACTGGCGCGCACCCTCGCCGCCGAAGTAGCGGAAAATGTTGATCGCCCTCTTCACTTCGCCCTTGGCCTCGGGCAGCGTCTTGCCCTCTTCGCGGGTCATCTCCTCCCCGAGCTGCTGCAACCGGCTCTCGAGCCGTTCCGCGGCCTTGAAGAGAATCTCGCCGCGCAGGGGAGCGGGCTTCGCGGCCCACGCGGCCTGGGCCTTCGCTGCCGCCTCGCATGCTGCTTCGGCATCCTCAGGCCCCGACGCCTGGAAGCGGCCCACGGTTTCGCGCGTGTCCGCCGGATTGACATTGGCAAAGGTCTTTCCGGTTTGGGACTCGATCCATTTGCCGTCGATGTAGTTTCGGAACGCTTCAGACATCAGAAAACCCCCAAAGGCAGAACGCCATTATGTTGACCGAACGGAAGAAGTGTCAAGCGGTTCACACGGGCTCTTCGCGCCGGTGCAGTTCTTCCAGCAGGCGGAAGAATTTGAGCGAGCGTTGCACGTCCTCCTGGATCTGGAGCCGCAGCATGGCCGGGTTGTGGAACTTCACCTCGTCGCGCAGCCGGTGCAGGTACTCGACGGCGATCTCCTTTGCGTCAACCGTGCCGGCAAAGTTGAGCAGATGGGTCTCGACCGTCAGGTCGTGCTCGCCGAACGTAGGGCTGAAGCCAACGTTCGTGACGGAGGGCCGCGATTCGCCGCCGAGCCGCGTGCGCGTGACGTACACGCCCGTCTTGGGCAATTGTTCTTCGATGGGCGCGAGGTTTAGCGTCGGAACCGCCTCGCGCCGCCCAATCCCGCGCCCGCTCGCCACCGGCCCGCAATTGGCGAACGGCCTCCCCAGCAGCCGCCCTGCCAGGTGAACCTTGCCTTCGCTGAGGAGCTGGCGGATTCGCGTGCTCGAAACCATTTGCCCGCGCACCGAGAGCGCCGGCAGAATTTCCACGCTGAATCCTTCGGCGCGGCCCAGCTCCGCCAGCAGCGCCGCATCGCCCGCCTGCCGGTAACCGAAGCGGAAATTCGGACCGGCGCACACCCCGGCCACATGCAGGCGTTCAACCAGCGCCTGGCGCACGAAAGCTTCAGGCGAAAGGTGTGCAACCTCTCGCGTAAAGTGAAGAACGACCAAAATGTCAATTCCTAGCCGCTCAAGGAGGCTGGCGCGCTCGGAGATGGAGGTGAGCGCGGCAGGAGCGCGGTCAGGCGCCAGCACCCGAATGGGGTGCGGATCGAAAGTGACGGCTATGGCCTTCGCGCCCCGAGCGCCGGCTCGCTCGGCAACCCGCTTGAGCAATTGCTGGTGCGCGAGGTGCACGCCATCAAAATTGCCGATGGTCACCACGGAGCCGCTCGCAGGGGGTGGCAGCTTTTCGAGATCACAGACGAGTTCCATCGCGCAAAAAACTACTTGCCTAAGCTAGCACGCTGCTGAAAATGAGCACTACTCTTCGGGAATCCGCGCAGGCCACATGCCGCGAACCGTAACAGTCCTTCGGCGGCGGCGGTAGTAGACGATCCAATTCGCGGCCACGGCGCCGAACCAGGAACATATCTGGAA